>JAICGQ010000183.1 GCA_025923035.1 Pyrinomonadaceae bacterium
CCGATCAGTTCGGAAAACTCCGGATCGTAACGAGTGCCGGCAAAGCTAAGAACGGAAAAAATAAAGAAAACAGAAAACGAGACGAAGGTGTAGCGCCACGTGCGGCGAAACGTCTGCGGCAGCTCCCGCGTGAAGTACTGCAGGATCTTCTTCCAGCCTTGTGCGTCGGCGCGATAGATGCGGCCGTGAGCGCGAATGACGAGGCTGTTGAGATAGTTAACCAGCCGCGGATCGCGCGACTCAGCACGAGCGATAGCGAGGTCTGATGCAGTGCGACGGTAGATCCGGCCGAGCTCGCGCACCTCTTCGCGGTGCAACCGGCGTAGCGATGCGTGGTCGAGCAACCTGAGTAGCTCTTCCAGCCGTTGCCAGGCGTTTTTGCGTTGGTTAATGAATCGATCCGGAGGCACCAAGGCTTTATACTTCACCCACGAATGCAACGTCTAGTGGAATGTGTTCCCAACTTCAGCGAGGGCCGCAAAGCGGAAACGGTCCAGCATATTGCCGAGGCAATCGGCGCCGTTGAAACTGCCTGCGTGCTGGGCCGGCACATCGATCCCGATCACAACCGTTCAGTCATCACTTTCGTCGCAACGCCGGAACGCGTCGTCGAAGCGGCGTTTGCGGGCGTAAAGCGCGCGTCGGAGCTGATCGACATGCGCGTGCACCACGGTGTTCATCCACGCTTTGGAGCGACCGACGTTTTGCCATTCGTTCCGGTTCGCGGCGTCACTCTCGAGGAGTGTGTTGCGCTGGCTCATGAAGCGGGACGGACCATCGCGCGCGAGCTTTCGATTCCTGTTTATTACTACGAAAGCGCGGCGCTGCGTGCGGATCGAGTGAACCTCGAGGACGTGCGTCGCAGTGCCCAAATAAAAAGCGCTCCTGACGAAGGTCCCGCTGATTTTCACGAATCGGCGGGCGTCATCGTCGTTGGCGCGCGCCCGTTTTTAATCGCTTTCAATGTCGTGCTTCGAACTGATGACGTCACTGTTGCGCGGCAGATCGCGCGGACGATCAGGGCGCGCAACGGCGGCTTGCCGTATCTGAAGGCGCTTGGTTTTCAACTAGACACTCGCAGTCTGGTCCAGGTGTCGATGAACCTCGTGAATTATCAGGTCACGGGAATGGGCGCCGCTTACGACGCAATTCGACGCGAGACGGATGCGCTTGGTGTTGAGATTGAAAGCACGGAGATTGTTGGACTCGTGCCGCGCGATGCGCTGGATCGTGAGGCGGAATACTTCCGTAAGCTCGAGAACTTTTCTGAAGCGACAATCCTGGAGAACCAGATCGACAAGTGTTACTAAGATCCGAGTCTGATGATCTGTTTTCGCAGTTGTTGATCTTTCTGCATCAGTCGCAAATACGTTGTTTCTTCGGGTGCGGATTTGGCGCGAACGATCGGATCGGGGAAAAGCGATAACACCGCGTCAAGTTTTCCCTTCAATTTGAAACCGATGTTGCGGATCTGAAACCGGTCCCAATCATGGTTTTCGGTCCCACCGAGCTGAAAGATCATCGGACCTGCTGCGAGTTTACGCAGTGTCCTCGCCGGACTGCGATACTGTTTTCGCATCGCGAGCTTTTTCTCTTCCTTCTCCGTCAGCGCTAACAACTCCGGACGCGTTGGACGAAAGCCGAGTTTCCTGTAAAACCAGAACGCACCCGACTCAATACCTTCCTCATTCTCGTGGCCGATCTGATACGGATCGAGCGCGAACGCCGTCGCGCCCGTGAAGTGATGCATCACGTTGAGCACGCGCGCGTAGAGCCACGCGGTTTCGCCTTCGCGAAATGAGTAGTAAAGGTTGAACCCACTTTCCATCCGCTCGAACAGCGTGAGCGACTCGAAGTAACCGACAGGCACGCCGTTCTTGTAGATCATCAACGCGTGAACAGCGCGTAACGGCAGACGCTTTTCTGGCGGCAGTCCCGCGAGGAACAACTCAACGCCGCGCCCCAGCTCGACGTGGTAAACATGGTTCGGATCGCCGTGAGTGAAACCGTAGAGTTCGCGGTACCTGAGCGTCGACGCTTCGCGCGTGCGGTCGATTGCGTGTTCGCCGTCTGCCGCCGGCAGCTTGCGCATCGGTGGCGGAGGTTGGACCATTTCATGAGCGAGATTGATGTCGCGACGCTGAATTAACGGGCCGCGATGATAGAACGGCCTGCGCGCGGGTGCGCGCATACCGGTGCGTGTAGCGCGAAACGACGGTCTCCACTGGACGTAAAGTTTCTGCGAATCGTAAAGCTCGGCCCTCTCGTCGTCGGGTAATGGCAGTTCGCTAAAGCGAGCGATCAACCAGGCGAGCTCGGATTGGCGGCCACGCGCAGCGCGCAGCCATTCGCGATACGGCACGTTGGCTTCAACAGACGCGTCCTCTGCCAGCAACGGAATGAACCGAGGCCACGTGGCCGCCAGCCGGTTCTCGTCTTCAAACCAGTCCCAGTAGATCGACACCTGCGACGAATATCGTTCCATCAGCCAGCGCACAATGTAGAAGCTGAACGTGTCGGTAACCGGTGTGCCCGCAATGCCTGACACTTGCGGATCTTCGAGTGCAGACACGTCGACGTCTTGCTCGCGGAGGAATTCGACACGCTTCGGGAAGGCGCGCAATTCATTTTCCGTCGCGCGCATTATGGCGGCGTTGTGCGAGTGAGCGCGCACAAAAAGCAGCAGCTCGTGATAGCGGATCAGCGAGTCTGTGTCGCGAAACTTATGTCGCGACAGGCGACGCAGCAGGTTCGCGACTTTCTTCGCCTCTGCTGGTCCAAACTTCGTTTTTAGTTCGTCGAGTTGATCGAGCACCTGCCCCTCACTACGCTCGCCGGATAAACTTCGCCGCGATCCAACCGAGCAGTATCAAGGCGGAGAGGATGATCCAGTTGTATCGATCGCCGTAGGTGACGCCGGGATAGTGATGGCTGATCATGATGAACACCACCGGCACAGCCATAAACGTATTCTGTTTCGATCGCAGCTTGGCCTGCGCCGAGAGTCGTTCGTCGGGTTTGCGGCCTTCATTGAGCGCGGCGATCATTTTCTTTTGCGCGGGGAGGATGTGCATCCAGACGTTCGCGGCCATGATCGTGCCAAACATCGCACCGACGTGAATGTAGGCCGCTCTGGCACTGAACGTTCGCGTCAGACCAAACGAAAGCGCGACGATCAGCACGTAGGCCACCGCGGCGAACAGTTTTTCGTTTCGCCCCAGCGGCGACATCATCATCGCGTCGTAAATGACTCCGCCGGCGAGGATCACGCCGATTCCCATCGCCACTGCGACACCCGTGCCGAGCGCGCGCACGTCAGGATCGACCAGTGCGCCGCCGCCGAGGTAGTAGATCAGCACCAGCAACGCGAAGCCGCTCAACCATGTCGTAAACGCTTCCCAGCGAAACCAGTGCAACGTGCGCGAAACGAGATCCGGTACTTTCTTTCTCTCGACCACGTAGAAGCCGCCGCTATGGACCATCCAGACTTGCGGCGTCACGCCTGTATTCGCGGCGGCTTTTTCTTCTTCCGTGAGGCGCGCGTCGAGCCAGGTGAAGTAGTAGGTCGTGCCCACCCACATGATGCCCGCAAAGACGTGCACCCAACGAAACAGGAGGTTGAGCCATTCGCTGACAGTCGGGTCGAGGGTCATTGAGCCTGGTGTTTTGTGCTTTGTACTTTGTTTCCTATCTCAGAGTCTTAGTGGCGCGCTTGGTTAATTGCAAACAAGCACAAAGAACCAAGTACAAAGCACTAACTCCCGCGGTACGTGGAGTATCCGTACGGACTGATCAGCAGTGGAACGTGGTAGTGCTGCGACGCGTCGTCGACGTTGAAGACGACCGTCACCTGCGGATAGAAGCAAGCGATGCCGAGCGCCGAGAAGTATGGCTCAGTGTCGAAGACGAGACGGTATGTGCCATCCGCGACCGGCCGGTCCACCAGGAAGAAAGGTTTGACGCGGCCATCGCTGTCGGTCCATGCGTGGCTCAACTCGGTCCAGGTCTCGTCCGCGTTTTGAGCTTCCAGGTTGACAGCAACGCCGCTCGCCGGAGCGCCTCGCGACGTGTCAAGTATGTGCGTTGAGATCGTGCTCATTCGGCTGCTCAGTTTACCAGCTTTTTGAGCCGCAGTTCGGTAATCTTCGCTTGTTCGGCAGCAGCGATGGGCAGTTCGGCGTCGATTTCGTTTGGCAGGCGCTCGCGCAGGATGGCGAGCATCTCGGCGGCCGATTTTCCGGTAGCGCAAACGATGAAGATGAAGCCGAACTTGTCTTCATACTCGCGGTTGAGTTGGGCCAACCAGTCGATCGTGTCCTGATTCGCGTCGCGCACCCCGGACTGTTCTTGTCCAGACCACTTTTGCGACTGTGCTGAAACCTGCTCGGCCGCTTTCTGCTCGCCGATTCTGGGATGACTGCGAAACGCTTCAAGCCAGTCGTCATGATTCAAGGACCACCAAATGTCGTTCGCCGCCCGCGTCAGTTCTTCGAGACTCTCATAGGGACGCTGTTCGGTCATGCCGTTGGCCCAACGCACTGAACCGCAGCACTTCAGAAATTCCTGCGACGCCTCGCCGGCCGGCATTGCATTCAACGATTCGAGACTCATTCAGTCAACCAGTTTCCCGTAAACACGCAACCGGCTCACGCCGCCGTCAGGAAAGATGTTGAAGCGAAGGTGGGAAGCGACGCCCGCGTCCAGCAACTCGCTATCGAAATAGTGTCGTGCGTGAGCTTGCAGTTTCGTGCGCGGCAACAGGCTGATCCACTGGACAGCAAGATCGGTGAGGTTTTCGTCAGGCGCGTCAGGAGCGTTGTAAGCCTCGAGCGAACAGCTTTCAGGAAAGTTGCCTTTGAAGTGTGATGTGTCGACTTCAACCGAGCGAATCTGCCCCGGACGCGCGAGTTTAATTATGGCCCAATCGTGGCCTGGACCACGGCGGCGCTTCGTTTCCCAACCGTCGCTCATGTTTGCAGCGCGTCCCGGCATGATCAGGTTGTGGCGATGACCGAAGAACATGTCGCTGCACGAGACGACGAGCGCGCCGTTTTCCGCTGCGGCGAGATCGACGTCGCCGCCGGAACGTTTGAGCCGGTCCCAGTCCGGAGACACAAGGCCGTATACGCGCAATCGCGCGACACCACCGTCGGGATAGATTTTGAAACGAAGATGTGTGAGACGTTGCTCGTAATTGATGGGAAAGTTGTTTTCACTGTCACCGGCCAGCGCCATTTGCGGCAAGAGCGGGATCCACTGCACGGATTCGTCAGTCAGCGCTTCGACGGTGGGAAGACCATCGAATGTCGCGCCTTCGAGTGAACAATGTTCGGGATAGTTGCCGCGAAAGAAACTCGTATCGACAGTGACCCCGCGAATGATTCCGGGTAGACCAAGACGGATGATGCACCAGTCGAAACCCGGCGTCCGGCGCCGTCGACTCTCCCACCCGTCCATCCACTTGCCGCGATCGGTGTATTCCCCTTCGCGCCAAACCGGCGCGCTCGCCTTCAACAGGTTCTCTTTCGGCGCGAAAAAGTCATCATTCGCAAACAGCACCGCGCCACCGAGTTTCTCCGAAGCGAGATCGATTAGTTCCGTAAAGTCCATGTATGTTGTGTCCTAGACCAACATGAGGCCCATTGATTGTGGTGTGAGCTGGCCGTCGTCGTAGATTTTCTTGCCGCGAAGGAAAGTTTTTTGGACGACGCCCGTTAGCTGCTCACCTTCGTACGGTGTGATTTTGTTGCGATGACGAAGCGCGGCGGCTTTCACTGTGAACTCTCGATGTGGATCCCAGATGACGAGATCGGCGTCGTGGCCCACAGCGATCGAGCCTTTTCTCGACTCGAGATTCACTTGCCGCGCCGGATTCTGACAAAGCCACGTCGCGAGATCCTGAAACGAGTAGCCACGCCGTTGCGCTTCGGTCCAAACGACCGGCAACCGGAGCTGAAGCGACGAAATACCACCCCACGCCGCGAAGAAGTCGCCCGATTCACGCAGCTTCATCTCGACCGGGCATGGCGAATGATCTGAGACGATCATGTCGATCGTTCCTTCGGCCAAACCATCCCACAGCCCCTCGCGATTCGCACGCTCGCGAATCGGCGGACAACACTTAAACTCCGTTGCCCGTGACGGAACGTCTTCCGCAACGAAATGAAGATAGTGCGGACAAGTCTCGGCGGAAATCGCGACCCCGTCCGCGCGCGCTTCACGCAACGTGCCGATAGCGTCTGACGATGAAAGATGAACGATATGCACGCGCGTCCCAAACTCGCGACTCAAACGAACCATCAACTCCACCGCTTCATTCTCAGCCGCACGTGGACGCGAATCCAAAAACGTCTGGTAATCACTACTCGATCCCGTTGGAGAACAACAGTCGATTGGACCAGGCAGTTCCGCGTGAACGATCAACAGCGCGTCGAGCCGTGCGAGTTCCGGCATTGCTTCGCGGAGATCGTCTTCCGTAACGTGCTGGAACTCATCGACTCCCGACGGAACCAGAAAGCATTTGAAACCAACCACACCCGCTTCCAGCATCGGCGCAAGTTCACGGGTATTCCCGGGAACAACACCACCCCAGAAACCAACGTCGATGAAACACTTTCCACTCGCTTCATCAAGCTTCGTGCGGAACGCCGCCAGCGTAGTCGTTGCCGGAATCGAATTGAGCGGCATGTCGATCAGCGTCGTGGTCCCACCCGCAGCAGCCGCCGCCGTCGCTGATTGAAAACCTTCCCACTCCGTGCGCCCGGGAGAATTGACGTGCACGTGCGTATCGACGAGTCCCGGCATGACGACAGAGTTTTCCTCAGCTTCAATCAATTCGCAGTCGCCGTCGAAGTCATCGTAGTCACGCACCGACGCGATAACACCATCACGAACGTGGATCGATCGCGCGCCGATCGCATCGGGCAACACGACGTTTCGTCCGCGAATAACGAGGTCCATAGAACGCTCAGGTGAAAACCGGCGGCGGCGGAGGCGTGTTCGGCGACACTGGTTCTTCGCGCAATCCAAACACCTGTTCGTAAGCGACGGCAATCGCCGAATAGCTTATCGGCAGCACGAAGTATAAGCCGACAATGCACATCAGCAACCCCACGATGCTCAACAGGAAATTCAGAAAGACGAGTCCCAGCAGTCCCCAGAAGTTTGCGAACGCCGCCCTGAAGCTCAGCTTGATCGCATCGATGCCCATCATTCCGCGATCGACGATCAGCGGGTACACAAACATAAATCCGATCGACAGCAACATGATCACGGCGATCATCGCGATCCAAAACACACCATAAAGGCCCATCATCACCACCATGGCGCCCGGGTCGGGTTCGCGGCCGGCCTGTGCCAACAGCGTGAAAAGGAAAAACACGTAGAAGAAAATGAAAGCCCCGATCACAATTACCGTTAGCGGCACTACGTGGACCAGCGTCGCGATGAGGCTCTGGCCGAAATGTTCGAAGCCTTTGAATAGCATCCCGAACTCAATGAACTGGCCGCGTCGCAGCGCAAAGAATGTCATAAAGAGACCGCACATCATCGGCCCCAAAAGGATTCCAAACGGGACGGCGCCGGCAATCATCCCGGCGATGAGGCACATGCCAAGTATCAGCCAATACCGATCCTTGATCAGGTTCCATGCGCCTTTAATGCACTCTGTGGGGCGAACTGCGCTTCGATTGAATTCGACTTGAGGGACAGTTGACATTGATTTTCCTTAGGCTGGGGGGTTCTAAAAACGTTCGTTACGGCACAGGTCTAATTGGCGCGATTACTGGTCTGGGTCCGCGAACGCCTGGCGCTCGAAATCCGTCCCAAAGAAACATCGCGCGTCGTTGCGACAACACGCTCGAATACGTGCCGCCGTATGGCGAGCGAAAGTACGACGAATAGAACGGCACGAACGTGTACTCACCCTTCGCCGGCGGCAGATACCAGAAGCCTGTGTTTCTAAAACGGCGCCGGCGCATTTGGGCCAGTCGTGTTGCCATGGCAGCGCCGTCGAAGTGTTGGCCTTCGCCTCGATGTTGACTCCAGATGTCGAAGTTGTCGGTAACCCTGCGATCGCACTCCACGGTGTTTCCACCGCTGACGATCCGGCAGCCGCCGATGGACCGATCCTGAATCAGGATCTTGCCTTTGCGAACCGCGATCTCATCGGAGTTGCCTCTGGCATTGATGCGATAGTTTCCATCTTCGGCGACGACAGCGGAAGTCGCTGGTCCACTGATCAGGATCTCCGGAAGCTCTTTGCGATCGAAGCGCGCAACGTCGAGTATGGCGGAGCCGCGCAATACCTTGAACGCGATCGTTTCGTTCGATAGTTGCTCAAGCAAAACTTCCGCCTCGCTGTCGATTCGCAGATACAGATCCGGAAACATCATCAACTCGGCAACGCTGTTGCGACTGGTCCGTAAAACGTCGCCCGCTACAAGTTGCGCTTTCTCGGCCAACGCGTGCCACTCTTTGTTTTCCGAACTGAACTCAACGCCTGATTCCGCAAAAATTACCGCGCCAGGCCGCGCATAAACCACCTGCGGATTGTTACCGCCTCTTTGCTCGGACGGCGGTATGTCGACCATCGATTCACGGCCTTCTTTCTTCTTGGCCCAGGGAGCGTCTTTCTTCAACGAGCGGTTTGCCTCGACGATCTTGTCGGCGCGTTCACGGCCCCAGGCGTCGAAGGCGTCTTCAGTCTTGACGTCGACTTCAGCGACATTGACAGAACCTCGCGCGGCGACTGCAGCACGCTTTTCTTTCACACGCCGGCCGTCGATAACTGCTTCGCCACGGCGAACGATCAGTTCGGTGCGGCCTTCGGCGACGTTGATGCGGAAGATGCCGGGTTGTGTCAACAACACTTCGCCGTTTGGTGTGATCACTCGGATCAGTTCGAACCCTTGCTTGAGCGATTCGAAAAAGTCTGACGTATCTTCCCAGTCGTTTTTCACCAGTTCGAAAACGATCGATCCCTGGTTCACCAGAAACTTCAAACGATCGTAGCGATCGTCGACGAGCCGGAATTCTGTTTCGGATCCGACTCGCAAAAGATTTCCGGGTTGGAGCAACAGTTCGGCGCGTCCGTTGGCGCCCGTGCGCACCGTGTCCGCCTGTTTGAATTCGGCGTTTGGTTCCAGATCGTACTTCGCGGTCTCGCGTATGTAGACGACGTTGCCTTCCACAACATTCGCGCGCAGCCCGCTGAGGATCGCGGGAATATTTTCGATCTGTTCGTCCTTCTCCTGCGCCGTGGTGGGCACCACGAGAGTTGCTAAGGTTAACAGCAGCAACAATGTGCAGCGGAAGTTTCGCATCTGGATCCGGTTACGATTTCAGCGTTGCTACAAAGTCGGCGAGCAGGTTTGACGCCACTTGCAGACGGTAATTCGCAGTCGAGCGAATGTCGTCGATGGGAGAGATCTCGCGCAACAGGCTCGCTTGGGCTGACTTGACCGTTGCGGCGTCTGGCTTCTGACCTTTTAAAACGTCTTCGGTCTCCACGCAGCGGACGACGATCGGCGCCACGCTGCCAACAACCAACCGCACATCGTCGATGTGGCCGTTGTTTGTTCGTCCGATACCGGCAAAGCAGACCTTCGAGATCGCCTGCGCTTTCCGCGTTCCCACCTTGCGATAGTAATGAGTCGCACGCGCGGTCTTGCGCGGCAAGTGGATTCGCGTCAGCAGTTCATCAGGGCGAA
>JAICGQ010000184.1 GCA_025923035.1 Pyrinomonadaceae bacterium
AAGGAGCCGTGCCGCGTTCGCACGACGGGCGCGAAAGAGAACCACGCGCTGCCGCGTAACGCTTCGAACCTGATCTATCGCGCAATGGCGTTCGCAGCCCGACGTGAAAACGTTGAGCTGCCGCCGATCGATATGATCGTTCACAACGAGATCCCGCTCGCTAGCGGACTCGGCAGCAGCGCCGCAGCGATCGTCGCAGGCATCAAGCTGTGCGGATTGCTCAACGGCCGAGAGTTAAGCGACCAGACGATTCGGAACTACGCGACCGAATTCGAGGGCCATCCGGACAACGTAACGGCAACATTGTGCGGCGGCTTTGTTGCGAGTTGCATCAAGAATGGCGGCACGGTGGTTACGGCGAGATTCGATTGGCCCACGCACATTCGCGCCGTCGTCGTCTCACCGCGATCGCAATTACCGACGCACGTCGCGCGAGCCGCGTTGCCGCGAAGCGTGACTCGCGGCGACGCTGTTCACAACCTGCAACGATCGGCGCTCTTCATCTCCGCACTCGCTCAGCAACGCTACGATCTGTTCTGGGAAGCGATGCGCGATCGATTGCACCAGCCGCGCCGTGAGTCGCTCGTGCCCGGTCTCGCGGAAGCGTTGGCGTTACCGCAAATGCCCGGGTTGTTAGGCGTGGCTTTGAGTGGCGCCGGACCGAGCATAGTCGCACTCGTCGATAAAGACGAGAAACAGATCGGCAACAAGATCGCGAGCTGCTTTCGCGCGCACAAGATTCAGTCGACTGTCAGAGTGTTGGATATCGATAACGCCGGCTGCAGGGTTGTTTAATTGAGCCACTTAGCCAGTCGGAACAGAGGATAACTCACCGCCAGCAAGACTAACGCATAGACGCTGTTCCTCGTATCGCTAACGATTGCACCCGCAAGGAACAGGAGCGAACCAACCAGCGCCAGCCCGGTCGTCCAGGGATGACCCCACGCGCGATACGGACGCGGCTTCTCCGGCTCGCGCCGCCGCAACACGAACAGTGAAATGAACGACAGGATATAGTTCGCGACAAAGAAGAACGCGACGATCGTGAGCACTCGCCCGGTCGTTTGCCCGAAGATGATGAACAGCAACGCCACGAGCGCACTCAACCACAGCGACACGCTCGGTGTCCCGCCATCGTTTACGACGGCGGCTTTCCTCGTGAACAATCCATCGCGACTCATCGCAAAAACTACGCGCGTCGCCATGAGGTGCAGCGCATTAATGCTGCTCAGCATTGACACGATCGTCAGACAGCGAAAGATCGTGTCGCCGTTATTGCCAAAGATCACGTTTGCCGCTTCGCCCGCCGCGAATTCCTTACCTGCAATTGTCTTCACCGGCAACACGTAGAGCAGGGCGACGTTTACGAGCAGGTAAATCGCTGTGATCGTCAGCACGCCGCCGAACAGCGATCGCGGGATATCGCGAGCCGGATTTTTCACTTCTTCAGAGAAGTAAATGACGCCGCTCCAGCCGTCGTACGTGTAGATCACTTCGCGCAGTGCAATGATGAGCGGCACGACCACCAAAAAGAGATTGCCAGGCGGGTTGTAATTTTCTGCTTGCGTGTAGCCGATACCGCTACCGAACACGAAACCCGCGACGATCAGCGCGAGAAACGCCAGCGCTTTGAGCAGACTCGTTAAGTTCTGGACGTTGCTGCCCCAGATAATCCCGCGCCATTGCAGCGCCGCGAACAAGATCGCCACCACTGCCGCAATCACCGGGCCTTTACCCGCTAACGCAGGCACGAGCGCGCCAGAGAACTCGCCGATCAGTAATGAGACCAACGCTGTCGACCCACACGATGAGATCCAGTCGCTCCAGCCGACCACGAACCCCGCATACTCGCCGAGAGCGTAACGTGAGTAGACGTACTGCCCGCCGGAGCGCGGAATCATCGTGCCGAGCTCGGCGATCGCGATCGCGCCGAGGAACGCGTACAGGCCGCCCAACACCCACACTCCGAGGAACAACCACGCGTTTGGCAACTGCGCCGCGATCGTTCCCGGCGCGCGAAAGATCCCGGCGCCGATCGTGTTGCCGATGATTACCGCGAGCCCAAACCCAACGCCAAGCACACGCCACAACTGACCGCGTTGCGTGGTTAACGAAGGCGAATCGGTGGTTTCAGTTGGCAATGGATTAATTGGCGGCGCTCAGATCGGCGTGCAAGAGTCGGTGAAACAGGTGCTCGCCGGCTTCGCGTCTCACGGAGAGACGCCCGGCGTTGTAGGCGCGCGAGTTTAAGCCACGCTGGACCGACTTGCAGATCGCGACGTCTTCGTCCTGGATGCGCTGGCCCACTTCGACGCTCGCGATGTTGCGTTGCCGCGCCTCCTCAGTGACGACGTCAGGAAAGTAAAAATCGAAAATGACTTCAGTCTGGTCCACACCACGCGGCACGACGAAGTTCGTATCCATCACGCCGTCGTACCAGTTGATCATGAAGTTTGGATAAATCCAGTAGTACAGCGCGCGATCGCCGCGACGCACGGCGCCAGTTTGCGCTTCGGCGCCTTCGCTGACCATAGGGCTCCACTGCAGGCAATGATGCGTCCCGTTTTCAATCATGTAGGCGCTGTAGTCGAGCACGCTGTCGAGGCCTTTGTGCAAGTACGGCACGTGATAACCACCGTCGAGATAGTTGTCGACAAATACTTTCCAGTTGCAGTCGAAGTGATAGTGACGGCGCTCGAACCAATGAAGATCGCGAAGGTTTAAAACACTAATTTGATCGGTGAGATCCGTGGTAAACGAAAAAGAACTGTGATTGAGTTTGACGAAGATCCAATTCTCCCACTCGATTAAATCCACTGGCGCCAACCCATTCTGCGCCCGATCGAAATCGCACACACCGGAAAAATCCGGCGTACCTTTCAACTCACCTTCCAGCGAGTAAGTCCAACCATGATACGGACAACGAAGCTGCCCCGCTTTGCCGTGCGGCTCAGTCATCACGGCGGCCGCATGATGCCGGCAGACATTAAAAAACGCCCGCAAAACGCCATCATTTCCGCGCACGACGACAATCGGCTCGCCGGCGACGTCGGTCGTGACGTACTGCCCCGGCTGCGTTACCTGATCGACGCGCGCAGCGAGTTGCCACGTGTTGGAAAACACGGATTTGAGTTCAAGCTCGTAGAGGTCTTTGTTTATGTACCACGAAGCGGGAATCGTCGACGCGCGGTCGAGTGGAAGATTCGGATCGTACTCGTCAACGATTTTCATCTACACGACAGGAGTTGCGGTCTTTCGTTTCGGATTGAAGAACGGCGTCTTGACGACTGTTGCGCGCACCTGATGTCTGACGGCTTCGACGGTGATCTCGAATTGCAGTCTTGTGCCCGGGCGTGTGTATCCACGATTGATCGTCGCCAGGGCGATCATCTTCTTCAACGTCGGCGACCACGTACTGGTCGTTGCCTTTCCGACTTGAATACCTTCTTTGTAAACAGGCACGTGCACGCGCGACGCCATCGGCGAGATCGACGGCGGCAGTCCGACGTCTTCATAAAGGCCTTCGACCTGTGGCCAGTCGATCTCCAGACCGACAATCTCACGTGCTGGTCCACGTTCATGTTCTGCTATCAACGCGGTCTGGCCCACGAACCGGTTCTTATCGAGATTCACGAGCCGTCCCAGTCCCATCTCGTACGGCGTGTAACGCTGCTCGTCGACGAGCGCTTTCTTGCTGCTGTTGAAATCAACGTCGATCAGCAACAAGCCTGCTTCGACACGCGCGACGTCGAGCGCCAGCATTCCCGCCGCGTGAATATCAAACGCCCTGCCCGTTTCGATCAACGCGTCCCAAACCTTCAACGCATGCTCCGACGCGATCCAGATCTCGTAACCAAGATCGCCGGTGTAGCCCGTGCGCGAGATCTCGACCGGAACGCCGGCGATCGTTCCGCGCGTAACCCGGAAGTATTTCAAGTTTGCGATGTCGGCATCTTTAACGAGACTCTTCAACAGTCGACCGGAAGTTGGACCTTGCAACGCGAGCGCGGAAACGCGCTCCGAGATGTCTTCGATCGAAACGTCCATGCCCGCAGCATTCTGCGTAAACCAGCGCAGACTCGGATCAGCGGCGGTCCAACGATAAACATTCTCTTCGAGGCGCGACACGGTACCGTCGTCGATCACTTTGCCGCGCTCATCGCACCACGGCGTGTAGACAACCTGGCCCACCGACACCTTGCGCATGTCGCGCGTGATCACGCGATCGACCAGACGCGTCGCGTCTTTGCCCGTGAGGCGGTACTTGAAGAGCGGCGAGATATCAATCAACGCAGCGGCATTGCGAATCGCGTTGTACTCGTGTTCGTGATGCGGTTCGTATGAGCTGACGGCGTAATAACCAGACCACTCGCGATAGCTCAGGCTTTCGCAGAGTTGAAACGTTCGTTCGTGAAATGCAGTTCCGATCGGCATGTTTTGTTTGGAGCTTCGTTCTTTGTTCTTTGTACTTTGTTAACTGACTCGACAAAGCACAAAGTGCAAAGCACAAAGACCTAAGCAGCGTTTGTCAGGGCGAGCGATTATAAGTATGCTTACGATTCTTCAGCAAGCTGCATTACCCAAACTAACATGACGCAAAAGTACGACGTCGTCGTGATCGGCGGCGGCCACAACGGTCTGGTGAACGCTGCTTATCTCGCGCGTGCGGGCAAGAAGGTTCTCGTGCTCGAGCGCCGTCACGTGCTCGGTGGCGCGGCGGTGACTGAGGAAGTTTTCCCGGGGTTCAAGTTCTCTGTGTGCTCTTACGTCGTCTCGCTTCTAAGACCGGAAATCATTCGCGAACTCGACCTGCCGCGGCACGGTCTCGAAATCCTTCCGCTCGACGGCACGTTCACGCCGATGCCCAACGGCGACTATCTCTGGCGCGTCAACGATCACGCCCGCACGCGTCGCGAGATCGCTCGTCATTCACGACTCGACGCCGAAGCGTACGACGAGTACGGCAAAGCCATGATCGAGATGGCCCACTTCGTGAAGCCGATCATGAGCATGACGCCTCCCGACCCCACGACGCTCGATCCTAAAGCTTGGAAGAACCTCGCGTTTCTGGGTCGTCGTTTTCAGAAGCTTTCGGACGACGACAAATACAACCAGGTGCAGTTGATGACGATGAGCGCGGTCGATTTTCTCGATCAATGGTTTGAGACCGACGTGCTCAAAGCGACGATGTCTGCGTCGGGCATCATTGGCACTTTTCTCGGCGTGCGTTCACCGGGAACAGCGTACGTGCTGCTGCATCACTACATGGGCGAGATCGACGGCGCGTTTCGATCGTGGGGATTTGCGCGGGGCGGCACGGGCGCGATCTCGAATGCGATCGCCGACGCGGCGCGTGAAGCCGGCGTCGAGATCCGCACTGAAGCACCGATTGCGTCGATCCGGTTGAAGAATGGGCGGGCGACGGGAGTCGTGTTAGAGAACGGCGACGAGATTAGTGCTCAGGTTGTGTCCTCGAGTGTCGATCCACGTTTGACGTTCATGAAGATGATCGGCGAGCAGCATCTTCCGGATGACTTCTGCGCGGACCTGAAGCGGTACAAGTATCGCGGCTCGTCAGGCAAAGTGAATCTCGCGCTCGATGGTTTGCCGAACTTCAAAGCGTTGCCTGGTCCAGGCGCGCATTTGCGTGGCGCGATTTCAATCTCGCCTAGCGTCGAGTACATGGAGCGTGCGTACGACGAAGCGAAGTACGGGCGCTTTTCGCGACGGCCGTACATCGACATGGTGATTCCGAGTCTCACCGATCCGTCAGTCGCACCGCCGGGCAAGCACGTGATGTCGTGCTTCGTGCAATACGCGCCGTACAACTTGAAAGAAGGAAAGTGGGACGAGAAGCGCGAAGAGTTTGGCGACACGGTGGTTGACACGATCGCGGAGCATGCGCCGAACATTCGCGAACTGATTCGCGATCGACAGGTGTTGACGCCGTTGGACCTCGAGCGGGACTTTGGTCTGTCCGAGGGAAATATTTTCCAGGGCGAACTGACGCTCGAACAGCTTTTCTTCCTGCGGCCCGCGCCTGGCTGGGCGCAATACCGCACGCCTGTCAGGGGATTGTACATGTGCGGTTCGGCGACGCATCCGGGCGGCGGCATCATGGGCGCGCCCGGGCGCAACGGCGCGTTGCAGTTGTTGAGAGATTGGAAGCGCGGAAGAGTTTGATGGCCAAGTACGACGTCGTCATTGTTGGTGGTGGTCACAACGGTTTGGTGGCCGCGTGCTACCTCGCTAAGGCCCGGTTGAAGACGCTCGTGCTGGAGCGTCGTGATTCCGTTGGCGGTGGTACGGAGCTGGACCATGCGACTGGTCCGTTTTCGCCGCAAGTGATCGCGGATTTGGGGTTGAAGCTCGATCTAATCACGCCGAAAGTGCGCGTGCTGGCGTTGTCGGGTGAGGGGCGTTCGCTGTGTATCTATAACAATGATGTTGGCGCGACGGTTAAAGAGATAGAGAAGTTTTCAGCGAAGGACGCGAAGAGTTATCCGGAGTTTGTCGAGAGCTTTTCGCGGATCGGGCGTGTGCTCGCGCCGTTGCTTTCGATGACGCCGCCGTCGATCGATCAACCATCGAAGGGTGATCTGTGGCAACTCGGGAAGGTCGGATTGGCGTTTCGCGGGCTCGGAAAGAAGGACGAGTACCGGCTGTTGCGTTGGGGACCGATGGCGGTCGCAGATCTTGTTGCGGAGTGGTTTGAGACTGAGTTGTTGCGAGCGACCGTGGCTGCGAGGGGGATTCACGGAGCGTTTGCTGGTCCATGGTCTGCGGGAACAAGTCTTGGGTTGTTGTGGCAAGCCGCGATGGACGGAAGCGCGATCGGTTCGTCGGTGTCAGTTAAGGGGGGCCTGGGCACGTTGTTGGAAGCGCTCGCCGATGCGGCAAAAAGGGCTGGCGCTGAGATACGTACCTCGAGCCACGTCGCGCGGATTGAAGGGGCGAAGGTAATTCTGGGCAACGGCGAAGAAATTGAAGCGCGAGCTGTAGTCTCAAACGCGGATCCGCGTACTACGTTTTTGAAGCTTGTGGATCCGGTCGAACTGGATCCGAATTTCCTGTTGAAGATGCGCAACTACCGCGCGCCGGGAACTGTGGCGATCGTTAATTTGAAACTATCGGGAGCGCCGAGTTTCGAGGGCGTCGATAGCGAAGATAAATTGACGGGCCGCATTCATATCGGACCGGAGATTGATTATCTCGAGCGAGCGTTTGATGCGTCGAAGTATGGTGAGTTTTCGCGCGCACCGTATCTCGATATTGCGATGCCGTCGCAGAACGCGATGTCGATTCATGTGCAGTTTGCGCCATATAAGTTGAAAGAAGGTGATTGGAACACTCGGCGGGAGGAGTTTGCTGACGCGGTCCTGAATTGCTTGTCGGCGTACGCGCCGAATATCAATGATGTGATTGTCTCGCGACAGGTGATCACACCGCTCGATCTCGAAGAGACGTACGGCCTCAGCGGCGGACACATTCATCACGGCGAACAAACGCTCGATCAGTTTTTCACTTTTCGCCCGTTGATTGGCTGGGCGCAGTACCGCACGCCGCTCAATCGCTTGTATCTGTGCGGCGCGGGAACACATCCCGGCGGCGGTTTGACTGGACTTCCCGGCGCGAACGCCGCACGTGAGATTGCGCGTGACTTCAAAGCGGGGAAACTATGAGCAAAAAAGGTCCACGCCGCAGTTTTGCCAGCGACAACAACGCGGGCGTTCATCCCGAGATCGTCGAGGCGATTCGTGCTGTCAACGAAGGGCACGTGATCGCGTACGGCGATGACGACATTACCGCGCGCGCAGTCAAGTTATTCAGAAAACACTTCGGCAAAGACGTTGAAGTCTTCTTTGTGTTCGGTGGTACCGGCGCAAACACGCTGGGTCTGAAAGCGATTACGAAACCTTATCAGGCCGTTATCTGCGCGGAGACGGCCCACATCAACGTCGATGAATGCGGCGCGCCGGAGAAGTTCACTGGTTGCAAGCTGATCGCCTTACAAACTCCCGATGGCAAGTTGCGTGTCGAGCAGCTCGAACCGCTGGTCCACGTGTTTGGTAACGAGCATCACGTGCAACCTCGCGTCGTCTCAATCTCGCAGGCGACCGAGATGGGTACGGTTTATTCAAAGCAGGAATTGAAGGCCATCGCGAAGTTTGCTCACGCCAACAATATGCTGCTGCACGTTGACGGCGCGCGCCTCGCAAACGCGGCGGCCAACCTCAACGCGAGCTTGAAGGAGATAACAGCCGACGCCGGTGTCGATGTGCTTTCGTTCGGCGGCACGAAGAACGGAATGATCTACGGCGAAGCGGTCGTCTTCTTCGATCCGAAGCTCGCGCGCGATTTCAAATACATCCGCAAGCAGGGGATGCATCTGCCGTCGAAGATGCGGTTCATCTCCGCCCAGTTCGAGACGTTGTTGTCTGGCGATTTGTGGCGTCGCAGCGCCACGCACGCGAACCGCATGGCGCGACTCCTGGCGACTGAATTGGAAAAGGTGCCGGGGGGCAAAATCAGCCTCACGCAAAAGGTAGAGGCGAACGGCGTTTTTGCAGTCGTGCCGAAACAGTTCATCCCGCAGTTGCAGAAGAAATACTTCTTTTACGTTTGGAGCGAAGCGATCTCGGAAGTGCGGTTGATGTGTTCGTTTGATACGACAGAGGAAGACATTCACGAGTTCGTGGCGCTGGTTCGTCGCACGGTTAAGTGAATTCCCTGCGCGGCGATCACAATCAGCATGATCCAAAACACGTAGCGGAGTCGATAAAGCGCGCCGGCATTCACCACCACTAGGCCGAGCCCGATCAAGCCAGCCGTCGCGGTCAGAAACATCAGCCACATCGCAGTTCGCCGGCGCTCTCGCCACAAGCACACGCCGACAGCAACATACAGAAAATACATTACTAACGTTTCCGCGCCGCTGAGCAGTCGACCTGTGACGCCGTAGCTTCCGGCTTCGAACCACATGTGCGGAAACGGCGCGAGGAACCCCACCACAACCGCCCGCGGGATGAATCGCACAATGTCAGACGCTCCTGTGAATTGAACGTCGCTGCCGATGTTTGATTCCTGCGCGGTGTACGTGCGAAATCCGCCGCGGCGGTTTCTAATTTGGTCGATCACTCTGGTCCAAACGCCCTCACTCGGCGCAGGTTGTGACGCGGAGGGAATGGCGAGGGGGGTGGCCGGCGCGCGATGTCCGGCCAGCGTTGTGCTTTCGAGTCGCGATGGGACGAACAACATTGTCACGAGAATTAACAACAACCCAAATGTGTTGGCCGCTCTGAATTTGCGCTCTCGGACCATTACGAATGAAAGCAGGATCAGAGTCAGGGCCACTGAGACGACAACCGCGTTCCACATGTTTCCGCGCGCGAGCCAAAAGACGGTGACGAGGGCCGCGCCACCAACGCCCACCGGCAACGCGTGTTGCCATGCGAAGTCGCGATTTAGTAACAACGTCAACACGAGCAATAGACTCAGCAAACAAAGTATCGCCAGCGGATCGCGAATCAGTTGCGTTGAATGAAACAGCAACGACGGCCAGAGTCCCACAATCGCTGCCGCCATCAGTCCTGCCCGCTCGTTGAAGATCTCACGTCCCAGGCGGAACACGATTGTCAGTGTGCCGAGATAGTA
>JAICGQ010000185.1 GCA_025923035.1 Pyrinomonadaceae bacterium
AGCGCGACACGGCGATGTTTTGCGTTTGGTTGTGAGCCAGGGAATGTTGCTCGTGGTCGTCGGTTTAGGCATCGGTGTCGCGGCGGCGTTGGCGCTGACTCGATTGATGCAGAGTCTGTTGTTTGGAGTGACGGCGAAAGATCCGATCACGTTTGTGGCGGTCGCGGGTTTGTTGGCGGTGGTGGCGTTGATCGCCTGTTACATACCGGCACGACGCGCAACGAAAGTCGATCCATTGACTGCGCTGCGTTACGAGTGAACGAGTGCTTGGTGCTTGGTGCTTGGTGCTTAGTGCTTAGTGCTTGGTGCTTGGTGCTTAGTGCTTAGTGCTTAGTGCTTGGTGCTTAGTGCTTGGTGCTTAGTGCTTGGTACTAACTATTAGGCACGACAACAAAGAACAAAGCACTAAGAACAAAGCACTAAGAACTAAATACCATGGATACATTTTTCAAAGACATTGGCTATGGCTGGCGGGGGGTAACAAAGCATCCGGGTTTCACGGCAATCGTGATCGTCACGCTCGCGCTGGGTATCGGCGCGAGCACGGCGATCTTCAGCGTGGTGAACAGCGTGATGCTGCGTCGTCTCCCATATCCCAATGCGAATCGCATCGTCGCGATTCAGGAGGTGAACAAACAGGGCCGGCCCGGTCAGGTAACTGGACCAAACTTTCTCGACTGGCGCGCGCAGAACACTGTCTTCGAACATCTCGCCGCCATAAAGATCACCAACGTCAAC
This sequence comes from Pyrinomonadaceae bacterium, assembly GCA_025923035.1. GTDB lineage: Bacteria > Acidobacteriota > Blastocatellia > Pyrinomonadales > Pyrinomonadaceae > PSRF01. Next base: position 739 of record JAICGQ010000185.1, read on the forward strand.
TTAAACTTCTCTGATCGCGCGGAACGGATCGACCTGGCCCAGACGTCGGCGAATTTCTTTGACGTGTTTGGTGTTGGACCACAACACGGCCGGCTGTTTGTAGCAGGTGATGAGCAGGCGGGACACGCGCCGGTGGTGGTGCTCAGCGACGGTTTGTGGCGTAGCAGGTTTGGGGCCGATCCGGGATTGATCGGGCAGCAAATCAGTCTCGATAGTAAGTCGTACACCGTCGTCGGCATTGCGCCGCCCGGTTTTAATTATCCGCGCAAGACAGAAGCCTGGTTGCCGCCACTGAAACTCGCTCCGGAACTCAACGAGAACGTCGCGCCGACGGAGAGACGTGGCATGGGTTATCTCTTCGCCGTCGCGTCGCTGAAGCCGGGTGTGTCGTTGGACCAGGCGGCCAGCGAGATGGAAACGATCACCGCACGGCTGCGAGAACAATATCCCGAGACGAACAATCAGCGCTTCAACCGGGTCGTTTCACTTCAGGAACATCTCGTTGGCAAGTCGGAAAAGATGCTCTGGCTGTTGTTCGGCGCGGTGATGTTTGTGCTGCTAATTGCGTGCGCCAACGTCGCGAACCTGCTGCTTGCCAGTGCTGCCTCGCGCAGCAAGGAGATGGCGATTCGCGCTGCGCTCGGCGCGTCACGTTTGCGCGTGATACGGCAACTCCTGACCGAAAGCACGATGCTGGCGCTCGCGGGCGGGGCGTTCGGTTTGTTTATCTCGAGCTATGGCGTAACGGCGCTCACAAGTCTGCTGCCGCAAGACTTCCCGCGCTTGAACGAAATCTCCATGGACTGGCGCGTCTTCGGTTTCACCCTCGGCGCATCATTGTTCACTGGAATTCTGTTTGGACTCGCGCCGGCGCTGCAAATCTCCCGCGTCGATGTTCAGGACGCGATGAAGGAAACTTCGCGCGGCACCGCGGGCGGCGCTCGTCATACGCGGCTGCGTCACGCACTGATCATCGCAGAAGTTGCATTGTCGGTTGTCTTGCTTGCCGGCGCTGGATTGCTGTTTCGCAGTTTCATGCATTTGCAGGCTGTCGATGCCGGTTTCACACCCCAACAAGTTTTGACCGCAAAGCTGTCGCCTGCTGGTCCACAATTTAGAAACGATCAGGACTACTCCACTTTTTACGATCGAGTGCTGGAGCGGACCAGCGCGATTCCGGGCGTGCAAAGTGCCGGCGTGATCAACGTCTTGCCGCTGACGCCTGGACCAACAACCGGAATTCGCGTTGAAGGACGCCCGATTGTTCCCGTCGACAAGTGGGCGATGCTCAATTTCCGCAATGTCAGTCCTGACTACTTCCGCACCATGAACATTCCGGTGCTGCAAGGTCGTGCGTTTACGCAACAGGACGACACGAATGCGCCGCTCAGAGTGATGATCAATCAAGCGTTGGCCCAACGCGATTTTCCTAACGAGGACCCGATCGGAAAGCGCGTGGCTTTCAGCAATCCTGTGCCGAACGTCGAACCGACGTGGTTCGAGATCATCGGCGTCACGGCAAACGTTCGCAGTCTCGAGCTGCGGGAAGAAGCGTCGCCGGAACTCTATTTCACGAGCAGGCAGGATGTGTTCAATCACATGGCGATCGTGATCCGGTCGACGGTCGAACCCGAGAGTATCGCTCCGGCCCTGCGCCAGGCGGTTGCGGAAGTGGATCGCTCGGTTCCGGTTTCTGACGTGAAGACGATGGAGCACATCGTTGGCGAGTCAGTCACGCAGCCGAGATTCAATCTGTTTCTGCTGGCGCTGTTCAGCGGCATCGCGTTGCTGTTGTCGGTGGCGGGTATCTATGGAGTGACTGCTTACACGGTGACGCAGCGCACACACGAGCTCGGCATTCGCATCGCGCTCGGAGCGCAGGTCGGCGACGTGCTGCGGATGATCCTGGGGCAGGGAATGGCCGTCATCGGCGCAGGAATTCTGATCGGACTCGTTGCTGCGTCTGGTCTGATGCGGCTGATGAGCAGTTTGCTTTTCGGCGTGAGCGCAACGGATCCGTTCACGTTCGTGGGAATCACGTTGGTGCTGCTCGCTGCCGGATTGCTTGCTTGTTACATCCCGGCGCGACGCGCAACGAAAGTCGATCCACTAACAGCTTTGAGATACGAATGATCACATGAAGAACCTGCTCAAAGACGTGCGTCATGGACTGCGCACGCTGCTGCGACAGCCCGCTTTTACTCTGGTAGCGGTGATCACGTTGGCACTCGGCATTGGCGCCAACACTGCGATTTTCAGTTTGGTCAACGCCGTGCTGTTGCGCGCGTTGCCGTTCGAAAATCCCGAACGACTCGTGTCGGTGGGTAAAGCCGCCGACGCGGGTGGTCTGCCCGGACTCGCCGGTTTTCAGTATCTCGCGTGGAAAGACAGAAGCACGACACTCGAAGGCGTCGCCGCGTACACGGACAACAATTTCAACCTCATCGGCACCGGCGACCCCGAACGCATCTCGTGCGCGCAAGTGAGCGCGAGTCTTTTCCCGATGCTGGGCGTGAAACCGCTCGAGGGCCGCACGTTTTTGCCAGAGGAAGATCGTCGCGGCCAGAACCAGGTGGCGGTTGTCAGCGAAGGTTTTTGGCAGCGTCGCTACGGGCGTGATGCGTCACTTGTCGGCAGCAGTATTCAACTGGACGACAAGCGCTACACCGTAGTCGGCATCATGCCTTCCAGTTTTCGTTTTCCGGGTGAGTTCGAGATCTGGTTGCCACTCGCACTCGATCCGGTGAAAGAAACGAAGGGCGATTTCCTGAGTCTGGTGGAAGTCGTCGGTCGTTTAAAGCCGGGCGTGATGGTCCAACAAGCGCAGACGGAGTTGAATCTCGTCTCGCAGCAGGCCGCTGCCGAGCGAACGGACGACGTGACGGTCGGGCGCCTCGAGCTTCACCCGTTGCACCAGCAACTCGTCGTCGGTGTTCGTTTGACGTTGCTGGTCCTGTGGGGGGCGGTTGGTCTGGTGATGTTGCTGGCTTGCGCCAACGTCGCGAACCTCATGCTGGCGCGCACTGTTTCGCGCCAACGCGAGATGGCGATACGCGCAGCGGTCGGTGCGCGGCGCTGGCAACTGATTCGACAACTGCTCGGCGAGAGTTTGATTCTCGGGATCGTTGGCGGTGGACTGGGATTGCTGCTGGCGGTTTGGGGAGTGAGCGCGATTGCGTCGCTCGTGCCCGAAGGATTTGCGAGTTCGGTTTACAACCTGGACGCGATTGCGCTCGATTGGCGCGTGTTTGGTTTCACGCTGGCACTCTCAGTGTTGATGGCGCTCGTCTTCGGCATGTTTCCCGCGCTTAGTGGATCGAGACCGGATTTGTTGAAAACGTTGCGCGAGGGCAGCGCGCGCAATCTGATGAGTTTGGGCTTGCGCAGTATGCGTGGCTGGCTGGTGGTTACGGAGGTCGCGCTTGCTCTCATCCTGTTGCTCGGCGCTGGACTGCTCGTTAGAAGTTTCCGCCAACTGAACGCAGTCGATCTCGGATTCAATCGCGAGAACGTGCTGATGGCGCGTATCAATCTGCCCCGCTCCGTCTATCGCACCGAGCCTCAGACTGCCGCTTTCTATGGAGAACTGCTCGAGCGGGTGAAAGCGTTGCCCGGTGTTCAATCAACCGGCGCGATTAATCACACGCCACTCTCCGGTTTTGGCGTGATCGTATTCACCGGGATTGAAGGTCAACCGCCTCCCGATCGAGAGAAAGACTTACCCGTGGGCGTGGGCGCGGTGTCACCTGACTATTTCCGCACGTTGCAGATCCCGCTCCTCACCGGACGCGTTTACGACGAACGCGATAATGCTGAGGCGCCGAAAGTTGCGATCGTCAACCAGGCGTTTGCTCAGCGCTATTTTCCCGCCGGCGATGTTTTAGGCAAACGAGTCGGTTTCGGTTGTGAGGATGGACTGTGCACGACCATCGTCGGCGTCGTCGGCAACGTGAAGCAGGAAAGCATCACGGCGGAAGTCGCGCCCGAGATCTACGTGCCGTTCAACCAGATGCCGATGAACGGGATGACGCTCTTTCTTCGCACCACCGGCGCGCCGGCGGATCTCGCGCAAGCGCTGCGCAGCCAGGTGTTCGCTATCGACAAGAACCAGCCGGTTTACAACATGAAGACGTTGGACCAGCGTGTCGGCGAAACGATTGCGCTGTCGCGTTCGCTGATGCTGCTGTTCTCCGGTTTTGCGTTGCTGGCGCTGGTGCTGGCGTCGGTTGGTATTTACGGAATCGTCTCCTACGCGGTCAGCCAGCGGACGCGCGAGATCGGCATTCGCATGGCGCTCGGCGCGCAAGCCGCCGACGTGTTGCGGTTGGTGTTAAGGAACGGAATGACGTTGGTCGTGGCTGGCGTCGCGATCGGCGTGGGCGGAGCCTTGGCGCTAACGCGGTTCCTCACGACGTTGCTGTTCGGAGTCACTCCCACAGATACGTTGACGTTCGTTCTGGTGTCGCTGGCACTCGCCGCGGTAGCGCTGATCGCGTGTTTAGTCCCGGCACGACGCGCAACGAAAGTCGATCCGTTGGTGGCATTGAGATACGAGTGAAGGCATCGCCGATTGCCATTTGGCAATCGGCAAAAGAACTACGAGGTGGACCAATGAACAAGCTGATACAAGATGTGCGTTACGGAATTCGAACTCTGCTGAAGCGGCCGGGATTCGCAATCATCGCCGTCGCGACGCTCGCGCTGGGTATGGGCGCAAGCACTGTGATTTTCACCGTCGTCGATGCGGCATTGCTCCGCGGACTTCCTTACCGAGAGTCGAGCCGGCTGTATCACTTGTGGGAGAAAACGCCCAAGCAGGAGTTCAACAAACGCGAGTTCTCGTACCCCGACTACCAGGATTACCAGCAGAACACCGTCTTCGAAGGACTCGCAGCTTACACAGGCGGCGGCGCGATCCTCAGCGGGATGGGCGAGCCTGAACGCATCGCCGCGCCGCGTTCCAGCGCGAACTTCTTCACCGTGCTTGGCGTCGATCCTTTCATCGGTCGCACGTTTCAACAGGGCGAAGACGTTCCCAATGGTCCAAGAGTCACGGTGCTGACTTACGGATTCTGGCAGCGAAAGTTTGGCGGCGATCAGGGCGTGCTCGGCAAAGCGTTAACGATCAACGGCGAGAGTTATACCGTCGTCGGCGTGCTGCCGCCGAGTTTTCAGTTTGCACTGAGAAACTCGGATCTCTGGATTCCGTACCAGCCAACGCAAAACCAACTGACGCGCCGGTTCATGCACAGCTCCAACCTCATCGGACGTCTCAAGCCAGGCGTCACGCCGGAGCAGGCTGAGTCGGAAATAAACGTGATCGCCAGTCGCATCGAACAGCAGTACAACGACTCGCACGCCGGCACGACCGCGCGAGTGGTGCCGTTGCAGGAGGAGATCGTCGGCACAGTCAGACCAATACTTTTTGTCTTACTCGCCGCCGTCGCGTTTGTGCTTCTGATCGCGTGCGCGAACGTTGCGAGTTTGCTCTTGACGCGATCGTTGGCGCGGCAAAAGGAAGTCGCGGTTCGCGCGGCCCTGGGCGCCAGTCGCTGGCGCGTGGTGCGTCAACTGCTCACCGAAGCGCTGTTGCTTTCGTTGGCGGGTGGCGCGGCGGGCCTGGTCATCGCTTACTGGGGCCTGCCCGCGCTCGTCGCAACTCTGCCGCAAAGCCAGCTCATCGCGATGCCGTTTCTCCAGTCGGTACAGATCGATCGCGGCATTCTCGGTTTCTCCTTCGCGCTCTCGATGTTGACGGGAATCGTGTTTGGTCTCGTGCCGGCGCTTCAATCGTCTCGACTCGATCTCAATGAAGTGTTGAAAGAAGGTGGGCGACAGTCGTCCGCCGGTGCGGGACAGCGGCTGCGCAGCGCGCTCGTCGTGGGCGAGATTGCGATGGCGGTTGTGCTGCTTGTCGGCGCGGGATTGATGATGAAGAGCCTGCTGCGACTGTTGCAGACAAACGTTGGCTTCAACACTGAAAACCTGTTGACGATGGGCATCGTCCTGTCGCCGGCGAAATATACACAACCGAATCAGGTGCCTGACTTTTACGGGCAGTTGAATGAGCGAGTGCGATCGCTGCCGGGCGTCGTGAGCGCGGGCACTGTCGACATTCTTCCGCTGAACGGCGGCAACACGACGCGCTTCTACGTTGACGGCGATCCGATTCCGGCGCCGGGTAAAGAAACGGAAGCGAACGTTCGCGTTATCAACGAACATTACTTTCAAACGATCGGCGTTCCTTTACTCGCCGGCCGTACGTTCGACGAGCGTGACAACAACGGTGCGCCGACCGTTGTGATCATCGGCAAGACAATCGCGGACCGTTTGTTTGCCGGGCGCGATCCCGTTGGAAGAAAACTGCGTTACCCGTCGGTCCAGGTTGATCCGGTCACAGTCGTCGGCGTTGTGGGCGACGTGAAGATCACGGGCCTCGACGAAGAGATCAGGCCGGTGCTGTATTACCCGTCTCGCCAGAGTGGAGGGTTCAACGCGAATCTCGTCGTTCGCACCAGCGCCGATCCCACGTCGCTCGCAAACGCAGTGCGCGGTGAAGTTCGCAGTCTCGACCCCGATGCGGCGATTCTCAACGTCAACACGATGGAAGGAATGATCTCGCAAACGCCGGCGTCGTTTATTCGACGGTTTCCGGCGTTGTTGATTGGCATCTTTGCAGGAGTTGCGTTGTTGCTGGCGTCGATCGGGATTTACGGCGTGGTTTCGTATTCAGTCAGTCAGCAGATCCACTACATCGGTATTCGCATGGCCCTCGGTGCTGGTCCAGTGGACATTCTCAGGATGGTGTTGAAGCAGGGAATGATACTCGCGCTTGCGGGAATCGCGATCGGCGTCGTCGCTGCAGTGGCGTTGATGAAGCTGTTGACGACGCGGCTGTCGGCGACGTTGCTTTATCAAGTGCAGATAACCGACATCACGACGTTTGCAATCGTCACCGGCACGCTGTTCGCGGTTGCGTTACTCGCGTGTTACTTGCCTGCGCGACGCGCAACTAAAGTCGATCCGCTGGTCGCACTCAGATACGAATAGGTCGAAACACAGATCGGAGCTAAGAGATGTTTCACGACATGCGTTACGCGCTCAGGATGTTGTTGAAAAAGCCCGGGTTCACGATCGTCGTGGTGCTCACGCTGGCGCTCGGTATCGGCGCTAACGCCGCGATCTTTTCGGTCGTGAAGGGCGTGCTGCTCAATCCGCTGCCTTTTCCCGATCCGGAACAGTTGGTGACGTTCCACCAGAGCAAACCAAACTTCGAAACGGGCGCGATTCCTTACCTCAACTTCGTCGATCTCCAACGCGAGAACCAGACGTTCTCGGCGATGGCAATCTCGCGCGGCGCAGGCTTCACGCTGATCGGCGCCGGCGAAGCAGAACGCGTTTCGGCGCGAATGGTCTCCGCCGATTTCTTCACGGTCTACGGCATCAATCCGGCACTCGGTCGAAACTTCAGCACTGATGACGATCGAAAGGGCGCCGATCCGGTCACCATCATCAGCTCGAGCTTGTGGGCGCGAAAGTTCAACTCCGCTTCGGACATGGTCGAGAAGAGCATCACGCTTGACGATCGCAGTTATCGCGTCGTTGGGGTCCTCCCGAGCAGTTTCAAAGGAAGCGCAGCGGACGTTTTCGTGCCGATCGGCGCATGGTCCAGCCCGGCATTACAAAACCGCGGCGCCGCGCTGGGCATTCACGGCGTCGGTCGCATGAAGCCCGGCGTCACGGTCGATCAGGCGCAGGCGGATCTCAATCGCATCATGGCGACGCTCGCTGAAACTTATCCGCAGGTAAATAAAGGACACGGATCGAAGGTCATTCAATTGAAAGAGCGGCTCGTCGGCAACGTCCAACCGGTGTTGCTGATGTTGTTCGCGGCCGTTGGCTTGGTGTTACTGATCTCGTGTGTGAACGTCAGCAATCTGATGCTCGCGCGAGCGACGGGACGAACACGCGAGTTTGCGATTCGCGCAGCGTTGGGCGCAGGTCGCTGGCGTCTGCTGCGTCAATCGCTGGTTGAGAGCACGATGCTCGCACTTGTCGGCGGCGCCGCTGGTCTATTTATCGCCGCGTGGGGCACGACTGCTGCGATCAAAGCACTGCCGACGGCGTTGCCGCGACAGGAAGAGATCACGGTCGACTGGCGTGTGCTGCTGTTCACGATCGGGATTTCACTGATTACGGGAATCGTTTCCGGACTCGCACCGGCGCTTAAGACTTCACAATGGCGCTTCAACGAGGCGTTGAAGGAGAGCGGCCGCAGCGCGAGCGCGAGTCGAGCACGAGCGCAAGGCGCATTCGTGGTGGCGGAGATGGCGATGGCGTTGGTCCTATTGGTCGGCGCGGGCTTGCTGATTCGCAGTCTGAACGCGTTGTGGAATGTCGATCCCGGATTCAAGCCTGACAACGTCGTGACGTTCGGCGTCACGTTTCCCCCGTCGATGCGCGGCGCCACCGCCGACGCGAGCCGCGCATACCTGCGCGATCTCAGTAACAGGTTGAACGAGACGCCCGGCGTTACGGCAGCTTCAATGACTGCCGCAGCGACGCCGCTCGTCAGCCAGGACGATCGCTCGTTCTGGGTCGACGGGCAACCGAAGCCCGCAAACAGCAACGAGATGCACATGGCGTTGTTCTACGTCGTCGAACCGCAGGTCCTGCCGGCGATGGGGATCGAGTTGAAGAAAGGGCGCTTCTTCAC
>JAICGQ010000186.1 GCA_025923035.1 Pyrinomonadaceae bacterium
AGCTCGGGCATGTCGACGCCGAGCGTGGTGCACGCAATCTGGAGTTTGGCGTAAAGATCGGGACATTGCGTCGGCGTAACTTTGACAGCGCTCGCCGTGAAGATCACGCGAATGGCTGACTCGCCAGTAACTGCGAGCAGTTTCTTCAGTGCCGAGTCGATACCGGGAATAGCTCGCAACGCGGCCAGTGCCCGGCGATCGTCCGGATGGATGTACTGGTCCTTGTCGAGCCGGGCAAATTTCTTGTGCGGCTCATCGGACAGCGGCAGCCGGCAGCGACCACAGCGTGCGTCGCCACCGTCGGTACGTACTTGATTTCGCTGGCCGCAGTAGCGGCAACGGATTGAGTTTTCGTTGTCAGCCATGTTGGTGCTCATAATATCAGTGTTTGAAATGCCTCACACCTGTAAAGACCATCGCCAGACCATGCTCGTTAGCGGCGGCGATGACCTCGTCGTCGCGCACTGAGCCGCCGGGTTGAATTACAGCAGTGATGCCGTTGCGCGCGGCCTCGTCGAGACCATCGCGAAAAGGGAAAAATGCGTCAGAGGCGAGCACGGAGCCCGGCACGGGGAGTTGCGCGCGCATCGCTCCGATGCGAACGGAATCGACACGCGACATTTGTCCAGCGCCGACGCCGACCGTTTGACCGTCGCGTGCGTAAACGATCGCGTTTGATTTCGTGTGCTTGCAGACTGTCCAGGCGAACAGCAACGCGCGAATCTCGTCGTCTGTTGGTTGGCGCGCGGAGACGACCTTCAGATCTTCGCGCTTCAGTTGGTGCTGGTCTCTTGTTTGGACCAACATGCCGCCGCTGACCTGTTTGTACTCGGCGCCTTTTGCCGGTTCGACCGAGCTCATGCGCAGTACGCGCAGGTTCTTCTTGCCCTGGAGTATGTTTAGTGCGTCTGCGTCGTAACCAGGCGCGATCACGACTTCGGTAAATATCTTCGTGATCTCCTGTGCGGCGGTAGCGTCGACCGGACGGTTAATGGCAACGATTCCGCCGAATGCGGAAACGGGATCGGTTGCGAGTGCTCGTTGATACGCGACTGCGACTGTCTCTCCTTGTCCAACGCCGGCGGGATTCGTGTGTTTAATGATCGCACAGGTCGTTGGTTCGAAGTCGCAGACGAGTTGCCATGCAGCATCGGCGTCGACGTAGTTGTTGAACGACATCTCTTTGCCTGACAGCAACTCGGCGTCCGCTACTCCGCCGCCTTTGCCTGTTTGATAAAGTGCGGCTTGCTGGTGTGGATTCTCGCCGTATCTTAAATCCACGATCTTGTTGAGAAACAAAAACGAGCTCGGAGCGCCCAGGTACGAACTCACGATCGAATCGTATTGCGCGGTTTGCTGAAACGCTTCGCGTGCGAGTCGCTCGCGCGTCGCCTGCGACAACGAGCCGTGTTTCTCCTTCAGTTCGACCGCTAGCTCTGCGTATTGAGTTGGAGCAGTGACGACGGCAACATCGCCTGCGTTCTTCGCTGCCGAGCGGATCATGGCTGGACCACCGATGTCGATCTGTTCGATCGCTTCTTCTCGCGTGACGCCCTCGCGAGCGATAGTCGCGGCAAACGGATAGAGATTAACTACAACCATATCTATCGGCTTGATTTCGTTACGCTCCATTGCCGCAACGTGTTCCGGATTGTCGCGCAGCGCGAGCAATCCACCGTGAACGCGCGGATGCAGAGTTTTCACACGTCCGTCCATCATTTCCGGAAAGCCGGTGACGTCGGAGACGTCGATCACTTCGATACCGGCTTCGCGTAACGACTTTGCAGTGCCGCCGGTGCTGATGATTTCCACGTTGAAGTGTTTGAGTTCGCGTGCGAAGTCGATAATTCCCGTTTTGTCAGAAACACTGATTAAGGCGCGCTTGATTAGTTTCATTTAGATGGCGGTAGATTGATTGTGAATTCCTGCGTCCGGGAAAAACGACGGCCCCAGATTGAATACTGAAGCTCTTCCGGCTTCAGGGTCACCGAAAAAAAGTGTCGTCGATTGTCCCGCGCTGACTCGGCTATATAGAAACCCAGAAGATACTGACTTTTCAAATCCTCTTCGATGGCTTGAAAGATTGGGGTCAGATCCTGGTCTTTCGGCGCGAGCGCGGAACTTCTGTCGCCGACGAGAAAGTATTTTCCTCCCGTCTTCTCGGCCAGTTCGCGAAAGCCCTTCGAAGGGCGGCGCACTTCGAGTCTGCCGTCGCGTGGTTCAAAGAGTGGAAGATGAATGACGTAGAACGAGATGCGTTTCTCGACCGCCATGTTGATCACAGCGTCGGCACTTTTCGCGCTCTGATTGTCGAGACCGTCGCTGATCAGCACGACGATCCGGCGTTCGGAGCGAACGACCGGCAGGTCTTCGAAAGCTTCAAGAGAATCGGCGGCGGCGTCGAAGATCGCGGTGCGAGTGTTTGGTCCGGCACGAAGCCGGAACGCTGAGCGCGCCGATTCCTTGTCTTTCGTGAAGGGAAGAGTGAGCTTCGAGTTTTCAGCGAAACGAAGTAGAGCGATGCTCGATCGGTCGCTGAAGCGCGAGAAAAGCGCGAGTGCGGCGTCGCGCTGTTGGGAAATGATTTGTTGCAGGCTGCCTGACTGGTCCAGCGCGAAGAGCAACGCGACGCGGTCCGCGCCGGGAGCGAAATACATGCCCGTCGTGACCTTGTCCTGGTCTTTCAAGGTCAGGTCCTGTTCCGTCAGACCGGCGACCGCCTGACCTTTCTTGTCCCTGATGCGAACGGGAAAGAGCAGCAGGTCGGTGCTTACGCTGACGACGTCGATGTCGTCGGGGGGATCCTGGGCTAGGCTAGTTAACGGTTGAACGAAGCAAAACAGGCCTATAAACAGAAAGCCAAACTGGCAGGCCGAAGCGATCCGATGAAGCGTCGGGCGTCGAATTAGACGAAAAGACGCCCGAAAAACAGGATGCTGAGCAGCACGATGATGGTGATGACGATAATTTTGACCAGGCTCATGGCGAATTCCTTCGGGTTTGGGAGCAAATGATTCGCACGCGCAGTTTGCCATACGTTCGGCCCACGAAGCCAGTTCACTAAATCTGTACATCCGCCTGTTTAGAAAAACCTCAGCGTGTATGTAACTCTCAAGCCGCGCCCCATTTCCGGCGCAAACTGTTTGATGAACGACAGGTGATTACGATACAGCGTGTCGCCCATATTGAAAAAGTTGAACGAGACGATATGCGCTGTGTGACCGTGGGCAAAGAGGTACGAGCCGGAAAGGTTCGCGACCGCGTAGCCGGCGGTAGGCGTCTCATTTGGGAAGACACGATCCTGGCGGTTGGCCATGATCATTTCCGGGTTCAACAACAGGCCCTTGTAACGGATCTCGACGCCCACGCGGCCACGCAACGGCGGAATTCGCGGAAGCGGAGTGTTGTCTTCGGTGAGTTTGGCGTTTACGTAGTCGAGTCCCAGGTTTAGCCAGATCGCCGGGTGCAGCTCGGTTTCGAAGCGCGCCTCGGTTCCTACAAAACGCGCCGCTGCCTGGTCGTAGTTGGCAACGACGAGGCCCTCTTCAACTGCGCCCGTGGGAGCGAGGAATACGAAGTCGCTCATGTGATAGTAAAAGCCGTTGGCTTCAAATCGCAGGCGCTTTGTGGAGTGGCGAAGACCGAAGTCGAAGCCATCCGTCTTTTCTCGCGTCAGGTTTGGGTTTCCGATTTCAAACGCCAGATTTCCGCGGTGTGGTCCAAGGTTGTAGAGCTCTTCCAGCGATGGCGCGCGATAGGAATGACTGTAGTTTGAAACGAACGAGCCGCCGTCCCAGGTGCGCACACGAATGCCTGCCGCGCCCGAGAAACCCGTGAACGTCCTGGCAGGCAGAACGCCGCGCGTTGCTGTGACTTCCGGATTGTAGCGATTGGTCTCGATGCGACCGCCAAATTGGATCGAAACGGGTTCGAAGTCCAACGTCTCGAGACCGAAGACGGCGAAAGCGTTGTGCTTCGTTGGCGGAGCAAGCGCCTCTTCGCCCGTCGCAGCGAAATCGCGATTCATTCCCCAGAAACCAAAACGGCCCGAGAGTCGACCCTGCTTTCGCTGATCGAACATTCCCTGATACAGAACAGTGTTGTTCTTGAATGACGTACCGATCTCGCCGGTTTCTGATTCAACTTCGTCATGCTTGTAGTTGCTGTACTGGACCGAGAATGTTCCGGCGCTGACGAATGATGGGTTCTCGCGAAACCCGCCGCGAAACTCGATGCTGTGACGGCGTGGAGTCAGTTCGACGACTTCTACTTCGGGCTCATTCGGGTCGAAGGGAATGCCGTAACGTCGCTTGTTGAAGTTGTAGTTAAGACTGAAGAATCCCTTCGTTGGGTAGTAACCGAATCCTGCCGCTGCACTGGCTTCGCGAGAGAACGAGTTTTCGACAACTCCGAGCGGCGTTTTGTAATCGCCGGAGCGCTGACCGCCGCCGTTGCCCCAAAACAGCCAGCGTTCGGATCCGAATTCGAAACCCGCACTACCGCCGCCGTGACCGCCATTTGTGCCGCCCACGCCGGTTACGTATCCAGTCATACCCTTGTGTGGTGAATCGTGACCGGAGATAGCATTCACTACGCCGCCGATCGCACTGCTGCCGTAGAGAAGCGTCGCCGGACCTTTAACGATCTCGACGCGCTCGACTGTCAGCACGTCGATCGGTTCTGCGTGATCGCCGGATTGAAAACCAAGTCCGCCGACGCGCGTACCGTCCTGCGTGATCTGCACGCGATCGCCGTCCTGCCCTCGCAAGACGGGACGTGCGGTGCCGGGACCGAAGCTGCGCTTAGCGACTCCGAGTTCACCGTCGAGTGCTTCGCCCAGCGAGACGGGACTTTTCTTCGCGAGTTCGATCGAGCCGAGCACTTCGACGGATTGGATCGAGGTGCTGACCGCCTGTTCGCTTCCGGTCGCCGTGATCGTTACTTCTTCGCGGAGGCTGGTGAGTTCGATATGAAAATCTATGGTGGCGCCGCCGGCCGTCAAATCCGCTTTGCGGACCACGTCGGGGACACGATCGAGCTGTGCGACGACGTCGTACTTGCCTGGGGGCAGATCGGTGAATTCATAGTGGCCGTCGTCGTCGGTAGTCACGGTGCGCTTCAGTTGAAGGACCGTGATCATGACGTTGTGAACAGGCTTACCGGTGGTGCCGAGTGTGACCGTGCCGCGCAGAGTGGCGGTTCCTGCGGATTGTGCGAGTGCTTGTAAAGTAACTAAGCCGAGAATGACGAATGTAAAAAGAATGCGCCGAAAAACCATTGCTTTGTCTCCGTAATGGTCCAATCAGGTGTTGGCCGATTCACACGTCTCGCGGTGCATAGACCTGCGGTCGTGAATGGGCTGCGTGCGAAGTTTGGACTAGGAGATAAACGGAGGTGCGCGTCCCGAGAGCGGACTGGTTATTTGGGAAAGAAAATCCGGTGCGACGACGGCCGTTGTTTGGAACAGAATGCGAGTCGGCGGATCGTTCAGCCGAAAAACAATCAGCGTCGTGCTGAAGTTCTGGTGTAACTGGCAGATCAGACAGTCGCTGCATCCAGTTTGCGAGCCTGTCAGATTTCCGGAATCTTCGGAGTGGGTGAGGGAGGCGACGTCGCTGTTGTCTGCGAGCACACGCCCGTGACGGTGTGCGGCCTCGACCGTAGTTCCGTACAGAATGAAGGCGATGAGCAGCAGTCCCAGCCAACGCGAAAAACCTGCGCGGAACTGAAGTGGACGGATGAGCATGCCAGTCAATGTCGGATGTGTTAGATTCCGGGAGCGGAGGAATTGTACTGAGAGCCCCTCTTAAAACGCAATCCGTCCTTCTGCTTTTGGCTTTGTGCGCGGCATTTATTTGCCTCACGTGTGTTGAAAGCCGCGCGCAGGCGCAGACTCGCGTAAAGATCACCGTCTCCTCGCCGGAAGACATCGTTGTTCAAGCTCATCTTTTTTCGCCGTCTCGTTTGTGGTCGTTCAGAAATGCGCATGCGGGAGTGTTGGGTATTGCTGAACGAATTGATCGCTTTCGTGCGAACGGCGTTTACGTGCGAATGGTCGCTATGGGCGAGTTTCGTTCGTCCACCGACGCCACGGAGATCGACTACGTGGTGCATTTGCGACGTCCGACGCCTGCTGACGTGGCGCATGTGTCGTGGCTCAACGAAGATCACGGCTTCCTGATGTTTGCGGATCTTTTGCCGCAGGGAATGGAAGCGATTTCTGTTGAGATGGCCGTGCCGAAGGGATGGACGATTCAATCCGCGATTGCCCCTGACGCCGACGGGATCTATCAAGTTTCCGATCCTGACGAGGCGATCTTTTTTGTCGGTCGTTCGATCCGAAAAACGGCGAAGAAAGAGTTGGACAGCTTTGTTACTGGAACCTGGCCGTTCAAGGACGCGGTCGCTGAAAAGGCCGCCACGCGTGTGATGGAGAAGTATCTGGAGCTGACTGCCTTTAGATTGCCATCGCGACCAGCCGTAATGATCGCGCCGCTGCCAGTTGTGACGGGTACCACAAAATGGCGCGCGCAAACACGCGGTTCGACAGTCTTACTCCTCATGGATCCGCAGGTGCAGATGAAGAATTGGAAAGGCCAGCTTGAAATCATCTTTGCGCACGAAGTGCTTCATTTGTGGGTACCCAATGCGTTGACTTTGGAAGGTGATTACGACTGGTTTTTCGAGGGCTTCACCTTGTACACGGCGCTGCTCACCGCGCTCGATTTGAAAGCCATCGACTTTCAGGAATATCTCGACACACTCGCGCGCGTCTACGATTCCTACATTTCCTACCCGAATGTTCTGTCGTTGATCGAGGCGTCGGAGAGACGCTGGACGCACCCGTGGCCGGTTGTTTACGACAAGGGAATGCTGGTGGCGTTTTTGTTTGACCTGGTGCTGCGAAAGGAATCGGGAGGAAAAACGACGCTGGCCAGCCGGTATCGCGAATTGTTCAGTCCGGGGGCCGCTGACCGGGGCGACGGAAATGACGTTATAATCAGGCTGCTGAGTTCGACTCCGGGAGCTGCCGATCTCGCGAAGGCATACATCTCAGGAAAGAAGGATCTCGAACTCGATCGTTACCTCGCGTCGTATGGTTTGGTTTTGGATACAAGTGGGAAGAATTCGCGTTTGGTTCTGGGGAATAAGGTTGACGACGATCAGAAGCGTTTGTTGAGATCGCTTGGTTATTGAGTATTCGAGGGAGTAAGGATGCGAGCATTTAAGACGCTGGTTATTTTTCTGGTTCCTTTATTGCTGGCCGGATGCCAGACACTCGCCTCCAAAAGCAGCACGGGCGTGATCGTTGCGCGCCGGGCGCAGATTCGCAGCTCGACGGCTGTTGTCGCTGCCGATCTGTTGCAGGTGAGTCGCGGTGAAGTGGTCGACATTCTCGATTCAACCGACGTCATCGACCCGAGCGACAACACCAGAAAAGAGCGCTGGCTGCGAGTCAAAGCCCGCGATGAAAACGGGACGGAAGGGTGGATCGAGTCGCGCAACGTCATGCCTGACGACGTTCTCGAGGCCTCGAACAAGCTCAAGGAAGAAGACAAGGATATTCCCGCGCAGGCGACGGGACAGCTTCGCGCGAGTTCCAACTTGCGGCTCACGCCCGATCGCAGCGGCAACGAAAACATCATGATGCGGCTCGACAGTGGATCGAGTTTCGACATCGTTGGTTGGAAACGGGTGCCGAAGCCGAAGTCTTCCGAAGCAATCGAGAGCGACGTGGCGCCCAAAGCCGGCAGCGCGCAGCAGGGAAATGCGCGAGCGCGTCAGGGCGATGAAGAGAAACAACCGGAAGACGAAAACGAACTCTGGTATCGCGTGCGACTTACGGTGGAGGCGTCGCCCGCTCCCGCCGGATGGATCTACGGCAAACAAGTCGAGCTTACGGTTCCCAGCGACATCATTTACTACCGCACGGGTCGTGAGTTTGTCGGCTGGCAACGACTCGACGGCAGTAGTGCTGACAAGAATGCGACTGACAAAGACGGTGCGCGCGAAGCGAGGCCGGGAAGTTGGTTGATTCTGGAGAAGAGCAGTTCCAACCAGCCGCGCACGCTCGACGAACCGGATTTCGATCGTATTTACGTGCTTGGTTACGACAAGCGCACGCAGCAACACTACACCGCGTATCGCAGCCCCGACCTGCGCGGTTTTCTGCCTGCGAAGATTGAGGGACAGGGCGACGATAAGACGTTCACACTGCGCTTGCAGGAAGACGACAATGGACCACCGAAAGAGGTGAAGTACAGTTTGTACAAAGATGCGCGAGGTGTGTTGAAGGTGAATGCTCCGCACGTCACGCCAAGCAAGAAGCGCAAGTAGTACTTGGTACTTTTGTTCTTAGTACTTGGTTCTTCGAAGACTACAAAGAACAAAGTACAAAGAACAAAGTTCAATACATGAAAGATCCCATCATCATCGGCATCGGCGGTGTTGCTTCTAACGTTGGGAAGACGACGTTGATGTGCGAGCTGCTGCGTGCGTTTCCCGGGTCGGAGGCGATCAAGACGACACGTGGGCATTATCGATCGTGCGGGAAAGATCCTCACGCGTGTTGCGTGAGTCATCTGTTAGGTGAAGAGCCGCTGGTTCGATCCGGTAGAGAAGAGACTTACGAACTCGGCAAAGACACAGGCCGTTACTGGGATGCGGGAGCTGAGAATGTGCATTGGGTGATCGCGACGGATGAGCAGCTCGGCAAAGGAATTGAGCAGGCGATGGAAAGAGTGAAATCGCCGTGTGTGTTTGTTGAAGGCAACAGCTTTTCTGAATTCGTGCAAACAGATTGCATGTTCATGATGAGAAGCGATGATCACCGGATCAAGAAGTCGGCAAAAAAAGTGATCGAGAAGGCAACTACGATCGCTGTGAGAAACATCTATGACGAGCTTCCGGAATTGGTAAGTCGTGTGAGGCAGTTTTTCGCGACCGGAACGTCCAAAACGGTAAAAATCGGTTTGGGTTATTGACAAGTAGATTTTAGTCCCTATAATGCCCATTCCTCTTTGATAGGAACGGTGGGCGGGGGATCGGATTTAAGGCGCGAGGGAGTGCCGCTTTTCCCGTGAGGTTAAACCGGGATCGCGGTGCTTTTTAGTCTCCGGGAAAATAATGTCGGAGAAAGCTTTAAGGCCGCTTGACAGAGTAAGGCTCGTTGGTTAATATCCCCGTTTGCTTGGGGCGAGTTCGAGTCGTCTGTAAGGCAATCCAAAGACAATTTGGAGATCGATGTTTGAAAACTAGATAGAGCGTGTCCGTTTCAAGACCTTTGAGAGTCAAACGCGAACGATAAAGTTCGCGTCAAAAACTCGAAAGAGTCATTATCGAAACTGAATACGAAAGTAACCAGTATCTGATGATGTTCCAGAGAACAAACTTATAACGAGAGTTTGATCCTGGCTCAGAATCAACGCTGGCGGCGTGCCTCAGACATG
>JAICGQ010000187.1 GCA_025923035.1 Pyrinomonadaceae bacterium
ACGAAGCTTCCGGCCTAAGAAGCCGTTGATGGCCGCGCCGATCAGTGGAAGTAGGGGAACTAGCCAGATGTACTTGTACATTTGTTTGGTACTTTGTACTTTGAGCTTAGTACTTTGTAAAAACAAAGCACTAAGTACTAAGCACTAAGCTCTTACTCACCACTTGAGCAAATCGATCTCGTCAACCCAGATCGTTTCCTTGTTTCGATAGAGCGCAATCACGATTCCCAAACCGATCGCTGCTTCAGCCGCCGCGACCACGATCACGAACACGGCGAAGAGCTGTCCGGCCACTGCATTGGCGCTGCCGTTGTCCTGCAGATACCGCGAGAAGGCGATGAAGTTGAGGTTTGCGGCGTTGAGTATCAACTCGATCGACATGAAGATGACGATGATGTTTCGCCGCGTCAACACGCCCGCGACGCCGATGATGAAAAGCAACGCGCCGATCACGAGAAACTTCGACAGGTCGGGACGCTTGGCTGCATCCGCTGCCCGCATCAGCCAACTCTGCTCCTGAAACAAGAACGCGAGTATGGGAATGAAAAAGTTGAGCATGTTATTCCACCCGTGGCTCCAATTTCGCGAGTTCGGGATCCAGCGCCAATTCTTCCTGTAGAGTCTCGGGATCGACGTCGTCGGCGGAGACTTCCTGCTTGAGCGTGCGCGCCAACATCACCGATCCGATGATCGCGACGAGCAGCAACACGCTGGCGATTTCAAACGGCAGCGACGCGTATCGATAAAGACTGCCGCCGACCAGCTCGGTGTCAGCGGTGATGCGGCTCGTGCCCGTAGCTCCGACGGCCAGCGATCGATCGCGTTCGGCCTGGTCTGCCGCCATTTTCTCGGGAGTCCTCTTGTTCGTTTGCGCCGCCTGCAAAGCCGGGTAGCCCTGGCTTACGGCATACAACACGCCGCCTACCAAAAGCAGACAGAAGATCAGACTCGCCGTGACTTGTTTCTGCTTGTTGAAAATCTCTTCCCGGCCCATCTCTTCCGCACCGACGTTGACAAGCATGATCACAAACAGAAAGAGCACCATCACGCCGCCGACATAAACGAGTATCTGCACACCGGCGATGAACTCCGCGCCGGAGAGCACAAACAGCGCCGCCACGGAAACGAGCGACGAGATCAAAAACAGCGCGCTATGCACAGCATTGCGCGCCATCACGGTCAACAACGCCGCGAAGATCGCGGCCAGCGCGAAGATCCAGAAGAAGAGGGCTTCGTAGCCTGAAAGGACCATTGTGCTTTGTTCTTTGATCTTAGTGCTTTGTACTTTGAGCTTGTCAGTGGTCAGTAGTCAGTGGTCAGTAGTGCCCCAGCATTAACGGAACACGACCACGGACTACTGACTACTGACAAAGAACAAAGCTCAAAGCTCTAACTTGTGTACTTCACGGTCTCGCGCCCTTGTTCCAACATCTCTCGATTCCACACGAAGCCGGCGCGCGAGTAGGTTGCTAATTCGAAATCCTGCGTCAATTCCAGGCACGAGGTCGGGCACGCCTCCTGGCACAGCGCACAGAACATGCAGCGCGACGTGTCGAAGATAAACTCGTCGAGCACTTTTTTGCGGCGCGGTTTGCCGGCCACGACGATCTCGACGTCCATAGCGATCACGTCGATGCAATCCTCAGGACAGGCAATCGCGCAAAGATTGCACGCGATGCAAAGCGTGTCGTGCGTCTCCGGATCCATGTTCAAGCGCGGCGCACCGTGAAATCGCGGCGCCACATCGGGACGGACCTTCGGATACTGCTCGGTGTAAATTCCCTTGCCGGCGACGGCGTCTTTGTCGATGATCGCGCCAAGGTTGTACTTCAGCGTCAGCCCCATCCCCTTGATCAGATCGACAAAGAAGAAACGCTTGAGCTTCTGCGCGAATGATGCTTTCGGTGTTTTAACGAGCGGCATTTGTTACCTCTTTTATTACGCTCGTGCTGGTTTACCCTTCGGCACGTTCACGAGTCGAATATTGCGGCGCTGCGTCTTCAGGTTGAAGTCGCGCGAGCGCCAGTTGATGCGCGCGAGCAAGACGCCGGTAATGAACAACCCGGCCAGGCCGAACGCGATCATGATTCCTTTGCCCGTCGCCGTCAGGTTCATTCCGCGATCGAGCCCTTCGATAGTCTGTATGCCTCGCCAACCATTTAAAGCCTGCAGGACAAACACTGCAAACGCGGACAGCACAATGTTGATTAACGCGGACGGGATCAGCCACTTCCAGCCGATGTCCATCAACTGGTCATAACGGAACCGCGGCAACGTCCAGCGCAACCAGAAATAGATGTAAAGAATGATCGACGCCTTCACCAAAAAGACGAGCACGCTTACGAGCACGTACAAATTGTGATAGCCACTCTCTTCGAGCCGGTAAACGAACGGGAAATACCAGCCGCCGAGATAAACCGTCGTCGCCACCGCCGTGACTACAACCATCGCCGCATACTCGGCCATGAAGAACAACGACCAGCGCATGCCGGAGTATTCAGTGTGAAAACCGGCAACGAGCTCCGATTCCGCTTCGGGCAGATCGAACGGCGCGCGATTGTTCTCGGCGATGCCGCTGATGAGAAACATCAGAAAACCAGCCGGTTGATAAAGGATGTACCAGATCGAGTCTGACCCCTGTGCTCCGACGATCCCCGAAAGCGACAGCGTGCGCGCAAACATCAACGCGCCGATCAACGACAGTCCCATCGCGACTTCGTACGACACCATCTGCGCGCTCGACCGCAATCCACCCAGCAGCGCGTATTTCGAGTTTGACGACCAGCCCGCGAGAATCAACGCCAATACGCCGACACTCGACACCGCGAGCACGAGCAACAAACCGATATTCACGTCGGCGATCACGGCCCAGTCCGGCCCAAACGGGATCACCGAAAAGACAATGAAAGCCGAGGCAACGGCGATGTACGGCGCGAAGAAAAAGATCCACCGATCTGCTTTTTCGGGAATGAAGTCTTCTTTAGTTAAGAGCTTCAGACCGTCGGCGATCGGTTGCAGCAGTCCCCATGGTCCAACACGCATCGGACCCAGACGCGCCTGGATAAACGCCGAGATCTTTCGCTCGAGGTACGTCGCATACGCGACCCACAGAGCGACAAGCGTAACGACCAGGCCGATCTGGATCAGCGGCCAAATGAAATACTTCACCGTTTCATCGCTGAAGAATCTCAGCAGCAGATCGTTGAGTACATCTACCGGGGCCAGTAGCAACATTGGTTTGTTCTTGGTGCTTTGTACTTAGTGCTTTGTATTCTGTTCTTGTCCGTGGTCAGTAGTCAGTGGTCAGTAGAAAATTCAGCGTTCGCACAGAACACTGACTACGGACAACTGACCACTGACAAAGAACAAAGTACAAAGCACTAAGTACGTTCTTTACCTATCGATCTCTCCTAAAACAATGTCGAGCGTTCCGATTATTGCGACGACGTCCGCGACCAGGTGTCCGATGCACATCTGCCGCAACGCCTGAAGATTGACGAATGACGGCGGCCGCACGCGGACGCGCCATGGTTGCGCGGTGCCGTCGGAAACGATGTAACAACCGATCTCGCCTTTTGGTCCTTCGATCGAGTGGTAGTAATCGCCGACAGGCGGCTTCACGATCTTCGGTAACTTGGCGTTGACTGGTCCATCGGGAAGATTTTCCAGCGCCTGATCGACGATGCGACGCGACTGGCGCATCTCTTCGAGCCGGACGAGATATCGATCGTACGTGTCGCCATTCTCGCCAAGCGGAATGTCGAAATCCATGTCGGCGTACGCAGCGTACGGCCGCGATTTGCGGACGTCCCAGGCGACACCGGAACCACGCAGCGCCGGACCCGACAGTCCGATCGCTATCGCGTCTTCAGCGGCGATCACGCCGATGCCGACGGTACGACTCAACCAGATCCGGTTCTCGGAAAGGACGGTCTCGTATTCGTCTATACGCTTTGGAAAGTTATTGACGAACTGTTTGACGTCTTTGTGGAAATCGTCGTAAGCGTCGTTTGGCATACCGCCTACGCGCCAGGCATGGCAAGTCAGACGCGCGCCAAACTGTCGTTCGAAGATTTTGAGAATCTCTTCACGTTCGCGCAGGGCCCACAGCAGGACGGTGATGGCGCCGATGTCGAGCGCGTGTGTGGCGAGCCAGAGCAGGTGCGAAGCGATGCGGTTGAGTTCCGTCAGGATCGTGCGCAGGTAGTGCGCACGAGGCGGGACGTCGAGTCCCATCATCTGTTCGACAGTTTCGACCCAAACGAGACCGTTGGAGACGGCGGCGATGTAATCGAGGCGGTCCCAGTACGGCGCGATCATCGTGTACATGCGGTTCTCGGCGATCTTCTCCATGCCGCGATGGAGGTAGCCGATATCGCAATCGAGATCGATTACGGTTTCGCCGTCGAGCCGGAGGACGACGCGCAGCACGCCGTGCGTTGACGGGTGTTGCGGGCCCATGTTCAGCACCATTTCTGGGCTGTCGAGCAATGTCTCCTGCGTTGTCGCGATTTCTACCTGATGCATTTTTACTGTCCGTCGTGATTCGTGGCCTTATAACAACCCGTCACACGCCATGGCTCGATGACCAAACCGATCTCTTCCGCTTCGCCGCTCGCCTTCTTCTGCACGAGGTTCAACACGATTGCACTGGCGGCGCTCGCCTTGTTCCAAACGTTGCGTGGTTGCGCAGTCTCGCCTAGTTCAAATCCTGCCGCTGTCGCCGCGTCGGGCGAATCGAAGACTTTGGCGTCGTAATGGGCGGCGATCTCTTTCGGCGTCATTTATCTTTGGGCATCACTTCTTTGCCGCCGCGAAAGATGTCGCGCATCACTCGTTCCTGCGGCACTGACAAAATCTCGAGACCGTAAGCGCGTCGCTGTTGCAGTTGCTCCATCTGCACGTCCGTCATTTCGGGCAAGTGACGCTCGGTCCACGCGTTTTCGACAAACTCCAGGGGAAAATCTTTGCGCAGCGGATAGCCTTCCCAATCGGGTGGTAACAGGAGCCGTCGCAGATCCGGATGGTTGGCGAAGCGAATTCCAAACAGATCGTATACCTCGCGCTCGAGCCAGTTTGCGGAGGGCCATACGCCCGTGACGCTGTCGATGCCCGCAGCCTCACTCGTTCTCGCTTTCAAGCGAACGCGCTCGTTGGTCGGGATCGAAAACAGGTTATAGACGACTTCAAACGGAGTATCGCCGCGGTCGGGATAGTGAACGCACGTCAGGTCGGAAAGATAATCAAACGGCGTCTGCTCGTCGCGCTTCAGGAAATCACAGACTTCGACGATCCGTTCGCGCTGAATGTGAACCGATAACTGACCGATAAACTCTGACGCATCACCGATCGCCGCATCGAATTGCGCTTTGAGTCGCTTGACGAGCGGATGGTCGGCGGCGTCGGTAGGTTTGGGTCCTTCTTCTTTCTTCTTAACCGGAGGTTTGGGTGCGCCGGCGTCTGCGGGCTTTGCAGCCAACGAATCTTTCACCGCGGCCACGCGCGATTTTGCCTGCTCGACCATCGCCGCCTTTTCGGCGTCGGCGCCAGCAAGTTCACCTGCGGGTGGAATAGCGGATGGGGAAGGCGTTCCGGACGAATCGGATACCGTTCCGTCCGGCGTAGTAGGCCCCTCGGAGCCAGGCTGTTTAGTGTCTTCCGACATAGGCAGTGGCGCGCGTTTCACACTTACACTGCGATTTCCGTGATCATCGCCCGGAGCCGTCAAAAGCTACACGAGTTCGACAATCGCACTGGAATAACGCACACAGTGTTACTGCTAATGAGAGAAAGCTGACTGACGCGCGGATTATAGCAAGCGATCTTAATACGCGCCACGGGTATTAACTTTATCTGCTAAATCCACGTTCCCGCTCACGAACTTGACGGTTTTGCGCGGCCACCCCTATCATGACTTGTTTGTTAAAGGGCCCCTGAGGCCCGCTATGGAGACACGAAGTAAATGAAACCAGGAATTCATCCGGAATACGTCGAAATCACCGTTAGCTGCGCTTGCGGCGAGACCTTCAAGACTCGCTCTACCAAAAAAGGCGACCTGCACGTGGAAATCTGCTCGGCTTGCCACCCGTTCTTCACCGGTAAGCAAAAGCTGGTCGACACCGCTGGACGCGTTGATCGGTTCAACAAGCGCTATGGCAAGAAACCGGCAACGGAGGGCGCGACTAGCGCCCAGTAATCAATGGTCGCGACCAGCGCCCAGTAATCAGTGGTCGCGGCCAGCGCTCAGTAACTCTTTTTACCCATGGTTTTGCGGAACCAGCATTAGCAACAAAAACTCTTAATCGCCGGCGTCGTTTGGTCGGTCGCTTTTCCTGTAGCCAGTGAAAGTGCGACATTCCAGCAACAGCCGGCGTTAGTGTTTTCGCGGCTGATTCAGGATTTCAATTATGAGCACACCGGAACGAGATCTGATTGTCGGCGGCCAGGCCGTTATCGAAGGCGTGATGATGCGAACGCCAAACGCCTACGCCATCGCAGTGCGAAAAGCGGACGGGTCGATCGTTAACACCGCGGCGCCACTGCCGAAGTGGAGTGACAAGTATCCGCTGTTGAAACTGCCCGTGCTGCGTGGCGGCGCAGTGCTCATTCAGTCGATGGGTCTCGGAATCAAGGCGTTGAACTACTCCGCGAACGTCGCTTTCGCGGAAGCCGAAGAGGCAGAAGAGAAGGAAGTCAAGGTCGCTCTATCGCCGGCCGTGATTGAAGGCGAAGGCGACTTCGCCGGGTTGACGGGAGCAGTGCCGGGTTTGTTTCCGGTTCCCGTCGAGAAGAAACCGAAGGACGAGTTGAAAAAAGGAACCACGGCTGCGGCTGCCGGTTCGATCGTGTTTGCATTGATCTTCAACGTGCTGCTGTTCGTCGCGGCGCCGTTGCTGTTGACGAATGCGCTGTTTATCGCGGCCGGTTGGGCTTCGGCGCCTGCGGCTGTGACTCCGATCGAACCCGCGTGGTACACAGAAGCGTGGGCCGGCGTGCGGACCTATCTTCATCCCGTGCGGCCGTCCGTTGCCTTCAACCTGATCGACGGAATGATCCGCATGACGTTCTTTCTGATCATGATCGTCAGCTTCTCGTTCTTGAAAGACATCAGGCGCGTTTTTCAGTATCACGGCGCGGAGCACAAGACGGTCTTCACCTGGGAATCCGGCTTGCCGCTCACAGTCGACAACGCGCGGCCGCAACCGCGACAGCATCCGCGTTGTGGCACCAGTTTTCTTATGGTCGTGATGCTGGTCGCGATCGTGCTGTTTTCAGTGATCAAGTTTGATTCGTTGTTGCTCAACTTCCTGATCCGCCTGGCGCTGATGCCGGTAGTTGCGGGTCTGTCGTACGAGATCATTCGCTTGTCGGCGAAAAAGGAAAGCAGTTGGTTCTTCAGAGTGATGACCAAACCCGGCGTGTGGCTCCAGAACATCACGACGCAGGAACCCGACGATCAGCAGCTCGAAGTCGCGATCGAGGCGCTGAAAGAGTCGTTGAAACTCGAGCCGCGCGGCGCCGAACCACAACCTGCGCCGCTGTCATAACGTGGGCATATAAGAGGCCATCAGTCATGTTGGATAAGCTCGAACAAATCGAAAATCGTTACGCCGAGTTGACGCAGCAGCTCTCGTCGCCCGAGTTGCTCGCGAATCCCTCGGCGTATGGCAAAGCCGCGAAACAACATCGCACGCTTGGCGAGGTCGTGCAGAAGTATCAGCAGTGGAAAGGTCTGAAGTCGGAGTTGGAAGGCGCACGCGAGTTGTTTGATACGTCCGATGACGACGAGATGCGCGAGATGGCCCGGATCGAACTGGAAACGCTCCAGACCAGGCTCGACGACGCCGATCGCGAACTCAAGCTGCTCCTGATCCCCAGCGATCCGAACGACGAGAAGAACGTGATTCTCGAAATTCGGGCCGGGACGGGCGGCGACGAAGCGACTTTGTTCGCAGCGGAGATGGTCCGCATGTACTCGCGTTACGCCGAAAAGCAGCGCTGGAAGTTTGAAGTATTGGAAGCGTCGGAGTCGGGCATCGGCGGATTGAAGGAAGCGATCGTCCTTATCGAAGGCGACAAGGTCTACTCGCGATTGAAACACGAATCGGGCGTTCATCGCGTGCAGCGTGTGCCGCAGACCGAGGCCAGCGGGCGGATTCATACGTCGGCGATTACGGTTGCGGTGCTTCCGGAAGCGGAGGAAGTGGACGTAAAGATCGACGCGAAAGACCTGCGCATCGATACGTTCTGTTCGTCTGGTCCTGGCGGTCAGTCAGTAAACACCACTTACTCCGCCGTTCGTCTGACGCACCTGCCGACGGGCGTGGTCGTGTCGATGCAGGACGAGAAGTCGCAGATCAAGAACCGTGAAAAGGCGATGCGCGTGCTGCGTGCGCGTTTGCAGGAGCTCGAAGAACAGAAACAGCACGAGGCGCAGGCAAGCGAGCGGCGCTCGATGGTGGGCTCCGGTGATCGCTCGGAAAAGATTCGTACGTACAACTTCAAAGAGAACCGCGTTTCGGACCATCGGATCGGGTTGACGATTCATCAGTTGGACCTGGTGATGGAAGGCTACCTCGACCCCTTCATCGACGCGCTCACCGCGCACTATCAGGCCGAAAAGTTGAAAGCAGACGCGGAGACGGCCGAACAACCAGTAGTGGTGTAAGTTTCACTTCCCGGCTCTTTGTGCTTAGTACCTGGTTCTCTGTACGTGGTACTTTGCATTACACTCTCTCCGCAAAGCACAAAGATCAAAGTACAAAGTTCATTTGTGTTGCTCAATGCCCCAAGCAACGTACGTCCTGCTCATTCGGCACGGTCAATCCCAGGGAAACGCTGAACGAAGATTCGGTGGTCACACCGCCACGCCACTTTCCTTCCGCGGACGCAGACAAGCGCACGCCACAGCCGAAGCTCTCAAGAACGATTCCATAACTGCGATCTACTCGAGCGATCTGGCACGGGCGGTCGAAACCGCCCGGCCGCTAGCGGACGTGACGCATCTGCCGATCAACACCGCCGACGCTTTTCGCGAACGCAGCGTAGGAGTGATGGAAGGCCTCACTTTCGAAGCGGCGGCGCAGCAGCATCCTGAGGAGTACGCCGCCCTGCTTCGTCGTGACTTCGAACACGTCCTGGCCGGCGGCGAGAGTTATCGCCAACTCCTCGATCGCGCGCGGAACAAACTCGACGAGATCATCGCCGCAAACCGCGGCGGCCGCATCGCGGTGTTTAGTCACACCGGCACGATCTGCATCCTGGCCCTCCACCTCATGGGCGCCCTCGACGCCCCCGATCTGAAACCCGTATGGATCTCGAGTTCGAACTGTGGGATTACGAGATTCGAATTACGCGCGGATGGATTCGTGAGAGTGTTGAACGTGAACGATACGAGTCACCTTTAACGCAGCCG
>JAICGQ010000188.1 GCA_025923035.1 Pyrinomonadaceae bacterium
AGAACGGACGTCCGAGCGCGAACCTTCGTGGGACACCGCGATCGGCAACGGCCGTCCGGGTTGGCATATCGAGTGCTCGGCGATGTCGATGAAGTATCTCGGCGAGACCTTCGACATCCACGCGGGCGG
This sequence comes from Pyrinomonadaceae bacterium, assembly GCA_025923035.1. Taxonomy (GTDB): domain Bacteria; phylum Acidobacteriota; class Blastocatellia; order Pyrinomonadales; family Pyrinomonadaceae; genus PSRF01. The sequence continues at coordinate 130 of JAICGQ010000188.1, forward strand.
CATCGATCTCGTCTTTCCGCATCATGAAAATGAGATCGCGCAGAGCGAAGGCGCGACGGGAAAAGAGTTCGTGCGCTACTGGATCCACTTCGAACATCTCAAGGTCGAAGGCGAAACGATGTCGAAGTCGAAAGGAAACTACTACACATTTCGCGACATCGCGGCGAAGGGATTTTCCGCAGCGGCGATCCGTTATTTCCTGCTCAGTGTCCCTTACAACAAGCAGCTCAACTTCACCTTCGACGCGCTTGCCGGCGCCGAGAAAACAGTCCAGAGCCTGCGCGACTTTCGCGCGCGTTTGAGTGAGGCGAAAACACAACCGGGCAACAACGAGAAACTGCATGAAACCGCCACGCGCGCGCTGCGCGAGTTTGAAGAAGGCCTGGACGATGATCTGAACACGTCAGTCGCACTCGCCGTGGTCCATAACCTCTCGCGCGAAGTCAACACCGCGCTCGCTCGCAAGCAAGTGAAAGCAGATAACCAGCGCGAACTGCTCGAAGTAATCAATCGGATCGATTCAGTGCTGAACATCTTCGGCGAACAACAGCGCGAAATTCTCGACAGCGAGATTCAGGCGCTACTCGACGAACGACAGGAAGCGCGCCATCGTCGCGATTTCGGCCGCGCCGATGAGATTCGTCGCGAACTTGCCGATCGCGGCATCATTCTCGAAGACACCAAAGACGGCGTGCGCTGGAAGCGCGGCAAATAATCCCGATGCCTGACGTTCAAATCGAATCCGATCGTCTCATCATGCGCCAATGGCGCGACGACGACTTCGGACCGTATCTGGAGCTCTGCCAGGATCCGGAAGTGATGCGCTTCCTGGGCGGGAAGACTTTTGACCGGCTCGAATGCTGGCGGCACATGGCGTTCATGGTGGGCCACTGGCAACTGCTTGGGTTTGGTCCATGGGCCGTCGAGGAGAAGGCGACGGGACAGTTTGCCGGACGTGTCGGCTTTCTGAATCCGGAAGGCTGGCCGGCGTTCGAGCTCGGCTGGACGCTCTCGCGCAGGTTCTGGGGCCGTGGTTATGCGACAGAGGCCGCACGCCGAGCACTCGCCTACGCCTTCGACGAGCTCGACAAAGATCACGTCATCAGCTTGATCGATCCGAAAAACACAAACTCGATTAAGGTCGCCGAGCGTCTGGGCGAAAAAGTAGAAGGCAAGACTGATTTGCTTGGTCGCGAAGTCTTAATCTATGGAATCGACCGACCAGTCAACTCCCGAAGCTAAGCTGATCGCTATCCTGCAACTCGCTTACTCCGGCGAGTTGGCTGCGGCTTATGCTTATCGAGGTCACTGGCACTCACTCAGCGACGCAGGCGATCGAGCGAGAGTAAAACAGATCGAAGACGAAGAGTGGCATCATCGCAAGCTCGTCGGCGACATGCTGCAAGACCTCGGTGCTGGACCAAACAAAGTTCGCGAACTGCGGGCCACGATTGTCGGGCGAACGCTTGGCTTCCTGTGTCACGTCTCCGGCTGGTTTGCGCCGATGTACGGCGCGGGACGGCTCGAAAGCCGAAACATCGTCGAGTATGAAACCGCCGCGCGTTACGCACGCGAGTGTGGCCGGACAGATTTGATCGACTGTCTGTTGACGATGGCGGAAGTCGAGTGGGAGCACGAACGTTACTTTCGTTCGTGCGTGTTGCGTCATCGCTGGTCCAGACGTTTTTCAGTTTGGCCGGAACCGCCTCCGAAAGAAACTATTCGCATCAAAACGCATGACTAAAATCGTCCTTCTCCTGCTAATTCTCCTGCTGCCGGTTTCAGTTGCAGCGCAATCAAACAAGAGGCGGCTCGCGGCGGAAGTAAAAGCCGAGTTCCTGCACGCCTGGACTGGTTACAAGAAATACGCTTGGGGCCACGACGATCTGAAACCGTTGTCGAAGACGTATCACGACTGGTACGCCCAACCGCTGCTCATGACACCCGTCGACTCTCTCGACACGATGATTATCATGGGCCTCGACGAAGAAGCCGCGAGAACGCAGGCGTACATTCTCGACAATCTGTCGTTCGACAAAGACATCGACGTTCAGAACTTCGAGATCACCATCAGAATCCTTGGCGGTCTGATTACGAACTATCAGCTCACCAACGACAAACGTTTTCTGAATCTGGCCGAGGACCTCGGGAAGCGCCTTTTGCCCGTCTTCAATTCGCCGACCGGAATGCCGTATCGCTACGTCAATCTAAAGACCGGAAAGGTGCGAAATCCTGTCAGTAATCCGGCGGAAACGGGAACGCTGCTGCTCGAGTTCGGCGCGCTGAGTAAACTCACCGGCAACCCGGTCTTTTACGACAAAGCCAAACGCGCGTTGGTGGAAACTTACAATCGACGTTCGAAGATCGGTCTCGTTGGCGAGTGGATCAACGTCGAGACGGGCCAATGGACCAACACCGACAGTCACATCAGCGGAGCGATCGACAGTTACTACGAATACCTGCTGAAGTGCTCCGTGTTGTTCGCCGATCCGGACTGCAAGCGGATGTGGAACGACAGCATCACGGCAATCAACAAGTACCTTGCAGACGAAGTCAAAACCGAAATCAGGACCGAACTGTGGTACGGCCATGCCGACATGAACACGGGCGCGCGTACTGATTCAACTTACGGCGCGCTCGATGCATTCTTCCCCGCCGTACTCGCGCTGTCCGGCGACCTGACGCGCGCGAAACGTTTGCAGGATTCGTCGTTTGCGATGTGGAAGCATAACGACATCGAACCGGAGGTTTTCGATTACCGCACGAAGACCGTTAAATCCGCGGGTTATCCGCTGCGGCCCGAGATCATCGAATCAACGTACTACCTCTATCACTACACGAAGGACGATCGATACTTGCGCATGGGCGAGCAGATGTGGCGAGACTTTGTGAAGCACTGTCGCACCGATGAAGCCTACGCGGCGCTGAAGAGCGTGGTAACGAAAGAGAAGTCTGACTCGATGCAGAGTTTTTTGTTTGCGGAGACGTTCAAGTATTTCTACCTGCTGTTTGCGCCACCGGAAACGCTCGATTTCAAGAACGTGGTCTTCAACACTGAAGCCCATCCCATCCGGCGCACGTGGTGATTCACCTTCCCCTGCTGGCCTAATCGGGTGTAATCTGGTGCCCAAATGAAGGTACTCTTCCTTACCGTTCTGCTTGCTCTGACGCCTGTTCTTCAACAACAGAAGCAACTGGTCGTGGAACGTGAAGACCCGGATGTGGTTGTACTCAAATTCAACTGGAACAAGATTCGTCTAAACAACGACCTCATCCACAGCGCGCTCGATCCCGGCCCACCGATGAATGAGCCCGTTCGAATCAAACCTCCGGAACCGAGAAACGAGTCGCAGGACGTAAAAAACAGAAGAGACATGAATGAGCGGCGCGCGGAGATGAATAACACCGTGAGGTCCGCTAAAGAAACGAAGAGGGACGAAAGTCAATACCTGCTGCAACTCGAAGTAAAGAATGTCGGTACGAACGTGATTAAAACAATCGTATGGGAATACCAACCGACACCCCAGGCCACTGAGTTCGACTTGCGTCAATACGTCTGCAACGTGAAAGCAAAACCGCAAGAGAATAAGAAGTTTGAATTGCTGAGCCCGTCCAATCCAGTGAAGGTGATTCAGGCAGACGCGGACACCGGAAAACCGAAGGACGGTAAGGTGGTGATTAACAGGATCGACTACGCTGACGGTTCGAGTTGGAAACGGAAGGGATGGTCGGTGCTCATCCCTTCCGAAACTATCGACGGGTTAGGCAATGGCAAGTGCCTGATGTTCTGACTTGTACTTAGTCCTTTGTACTTAGTTCTTTGTTTCTTGAAAACCTAAGCACCAAGTACTAAGCTCTCTTCTACTTGTACTGCACTCCCAAATTCTCAAACAGAAACGCATAAATATCACGCGTTTGCTCGATCGCTTTGGTCGTGTTGCTCGCGCCGTGCGCTGACTTGGTGTCGATGCGGATCAGCACGGGATACTCGCCGCCCTGTCCCGCCTGCAACGCTGCCGCATATTTGTAGTTGTGCGCCGGCACCACGCGATCGTCGTGATCGGCCGTGGTAATCAACGTCGCCGGATACTTCGCGCCTTGCTTGATGTTGTGAATCGGCGAGTAAGCATACAGCGCTTTGAACTCAGCCTCATTCGCTTCCGCTGAACCGTAATCGGCGATCCAGTTCCAACCGATCGTGAACTTCTGGAAGCGCAGCATGTCCATCACGCCCGCCTGCTCGATCACGGCGCGAAACAGTTCGGGACGTTGATTCGCAACGGCGCCGACGAGCAGCCCGCCATTTGACGCGCCCTGAATCGCCAGCTTGTTTGACGACGTGTACTTGTTCGCGATCAGCCATTCGGCCGCGGCGATGAAATCGTCGAACACGTTCTGCTTCTTCAGTTTCGTGCCGGCTTCATGCCATTTCTCGCCGTACTCGCCACCGCCCCGCATGTTTGCCGAAGCATAGACCACGCCCTGTTCGAGCAACGCCATGCGCGTCGAACTGAACCCGGGTGAAGTGACGACGTTGAAGCCCCCGTAACCGTAAAGCAGCGTCGGGTTGTTGCCGTCGAGTTTCAGGCCTTTCTTGTAAACGAGAAACATCGGCACGCGCGTGCCGTCTTTGCTCGTGTAGAAAACCTGCTTCGTTTCGTACGCGTCAGGTTTGAAGCCCGGAATCTCGACGGTGCGAAACACAGTCGATTTCTTCGTAGCGATGTCGTACTTGTAGATCGTCGGCGGGAAGTTGAACGACGTGAAGCTGTAGAAGACATGCTTGTCGTCGTTGAGACCACCGAAGCCACCGGCGCTGCCTACGCCCGGCAGTTGGATCTCATTTTCGAGCTTACCGGTCAGATCAAAAACGTAAGCGCGTGTCGCGACGTCTTTGCGCCACGAAGCGAAAAGTTTTCCACCGGCGGTGCCGGCGCCTTGCAGCGGTTCGGGTCTCTCGGGAAGAACGTCCTGCCAGTTCTTCACCTCGGGGTTCTTCGGATCGACGAGCACCACGCGGCCGTTCGGCGCGTTCATGTTCGTGCGGATCAAAAACTTGTCACCGACGTTGTCGATGACGCCGAAACTATCGTCGCCAATGTTAGCGACGATGGGCGAGAAGTTTGTGTCGCCTGCTTTCAGATCTCTATAGAAGAGCGAGTTGCCTTTTTTGCCCTTGCCTCGTTCGGAAACGGAGAGAATCGCGAAGCGCTCGTCTTCGGTTGTGCCCACGCCCTGGAAGCGCTGCGGGTTTTCCTTGTCTTCGTAAACGAGGACGTCGGCCGACTGCGGTGTGCCGACCTTGTGGAAATAAACCGTCTGAAACTCGTTCTTGCTCGTGAGTTCCCTGCCCTTTTGCGGTTCCGGATAACGGCTGTAGTAAAAGCCGTCGCCCTGCCACGAAACGCCTGACGCTTTCATCCACTTCACTTCGTCAGTGAGTTTCTTGCGCGTCGCGACTTCCATAACGCTCAGCGTTACCCAGTCAGAACCGCCGGTCGAAATTCCGTACGCGAGGTACTTGCCGTCCTTTGAGAGCGAGAACGCGCTGAGGACGGAAGTGCCGTCGGCGGAAAACTTGTTCGGATCGAGAAACTCTTCGGGCGTGCCGTTCACGCCTTTCTGAATGTAATAGACGCTCTGGTTTTGCAGACCGTCGTTCTTCGTGAAGAAGTAAGTGTCACCGCGACGGAATGGCGCGGAGATGCGCGGGTAGTTGTAAAGCTCAGTCAAGCGCGCCTTCAGTTTTTCGCGATAGGGGATGCGATCGAGATAAGCGAAAGTGACTTTGTTCTGCGCTTCGATCCATGCTTGAACTTCGGGTTTCTGATCGTCTTCGAGCCAGCGATACGGATCGGCGACTTTGGTCCCGAAGTAATCGTCCACCTGATCGACTTTCTTGCTCTCGGGGTAGACGAGTTTTGGATCTTTGGCAGTGGCGGCGCCGGTTGCCGAGGTAGCTGCGGGCGCGACGCTCTGGGCCCACGAACGGCTGACGATCGGCGCGACGGCAGCCGCACCCAACACGGCCGCGACGAGCAAAAAGGCAAACAGGCTACGCGCCACACCAGCAGTTGTTTCTTTGTATTTCTTCTTCATTATCTTATCTCCGAAGGCAGGATCCGAATTTGGTGGGATACTGTAATTGACTTGCGAAGAAAGTTCAAAGCGACTCAGGAGGGACCAAGCCAACAGCTTCCGTCAGGCCGGCATCGAAGCCGCAATGAAGTTTCTATTTGGCCTCCTATTCTTCATTGCCGTTGGTACAAATGAATCGCGGGCTGCCGCAGTGGGCCAGCAGCCGCGCTCTGATTGTCTGGCGAAGGTGGAGTCGCGATTGGGGAAGCCGGCCACGAATGAAGCTCCTGTTTACGGATTGACTACTGCTTATGCAATGGAGATCGAGTTTGGCAGGAAGTGTGAGATCGTGCGGCTTCGCGTTGGTCCAAAGTATGGCTGGGAGATGCAGGTTCCTGATTGGACCGAACCACATTCGCCGCCCGGCTTGAATGCCAATGAATACGCGGAGGTGTTGACGAAGATCAATCAGTTGCGCAGCGTGGGCGCGTTGATCAGTAAAGGCGATGATGGGGCTTTCGCCGTTACCAATTCAAAAGAGTACCACTGGGACGAATACGAATCTGCCGTCATCGAGCGGGTGATGCACTGCTGCGACAACAAGTCGGTGTTTTCGTTTCGAGTTTATTTCTTTCAGGAGGTTGCGGGCGAGATTACACAGGTGTTGACTCCAGGCGAACTGAACCCCCGCAAGCTCCGCAGCGTAAAGATTAACAACGAATCGTACCTGATCTCGTCGAGTGAGAGAGTTGTGGTCGGCGAGCGCGGCGAGTTTAGAGTAGTTGGCCCAATGGACTGAACCTCTTGCGTTTCCATAGCGAACCATGAAAACCATAATCGCGCTTTTGGTCATCGGGTCTGTCAGCGTCTTGATCCTCGTCCTTCACAAATTGTTCCCGCCCCCGATCGGCGAGCCTGGTCCACTCAGGAGGGTGTGGCAGAAAATAGTTCGCGTCTGGGACTTCATCACAGGTATCGGATGAGGGACTTAGTTTCTCAAGCAGAACAGCTTGGCGCTCTGTACAAGCAGAGTTTTCAGGGACGTTTCCCTTACGACGATATAAGAGAGTTATTCCGGAAAGCGGGAAATGCCTACGAGGGCTTTATCCCGGATCTGGATCTATACTTTTCAACGATCGCTGGTTATTGCAGTTGGGGCAAACGGATCTTGAATTGGAAAGCGGAGCAGCGGCAAAAAGCACTCGCATATGCGAGTCAAAGCTTTTTCGACCGCCATGCGGAATACAAACCGCTGCTACTGTTCATCGAAGAATCCGAGCTCCGCACGCAGCTCGATCTTACCGACGAGATGCGAACCACTCTCGTACGTCTGTTGACTTCATTGGAAGTGCCGGAAGATTCCGGATGAGTTAAATCTGTGTGGTTCTTGGCCAAACAAGTTGAGGCTTGTCGCGCCGAATACGCGGCTGGTAGAATCCCACCGTTCGCTCAAGAGCAATGATTAACGCGCAACCTTTACACTATCGTCCACTCGAGTCGCGCGCGAACCTCTTCGCCGACTAGCATTCTTGTTAGCCATCATGACCTACGTAAATCTCGGAAACTAAAGCAGTTTCCGGCTGGAGTCGTCCCGGTTCACGCGAAAAACGAACCACAAAACAAAGGAAGTGAAGCACATGTCGACCAGCGTAATCGCACCACCCAGGCGCCCCGAAATCAAAACCCCGCTGCCTGGTCCAAACGGTAAAAAGATCGTCGAAGCTGACGCCAAATTCGTCAACCCCTCCTACCCGCGACCATCGTTCAAACTCGTCGCCGAACGCGCAAACGGCGTGTGGGTCGAGGACGTAGACGGCAACATATTTCTCGACTGCAACGCGGGCGTCGCCGTCTGTTCCACCGGACACTGTCACCCGGAAGTCGTCAAAGCGATCCAGGACCAGGCGTCACAACTGATCCACATGTGCGGCACCGATTACTACTACCGCCACATGCCCCAACTCGCCGAAAAACTCGACGCGATCGTGCCGGTCAAATCACCGACGCGCACGCACTTCGCAAACAGCGGCACCGAAGCTGTCGAAACCGCACTGAAACTCGCGATGCACGCCACCGGGCGCGAGAAATTCATCGGCTTCTTCAACAGTTTCCACGGACGCACACTCGGTTCACTCTCGTTGACCTCGTCGAAAGCAGCCCAACGAAAAGGTTTCAAGCGCCAGGCGCTCGACGTGGTCCATGTGCCTTATCCGAACGAGTTTCGCAACCCGTTCAATCCGGCTGACTGCGGCGACGGCGGCGCAGCACAAGGCGCGCTGAACTGGATCGAAGAACGACTGTTCAAAACAACCACGCCGCCCGAGGAAGTTGCGGGCATCGTCGTGGAAGCGGTGCAAGGCGAAGGCGGTTACGTCCCGGCGCCGAAAGCTTTTCTACAAGGACTGCGCCGCATCTGCGATCAGCACGGAATACTGTTGATAGTCGACGAAGTGCAATCCGGCATGGGCCGCACCGGGAAGATGTTCGCGTGCGAGTATTACGACGTCGAACCAGACATCATCTGCATCGCGAAAGGCATCGGCTCCGGTCTGCCGATCGGCGCGTGTGTCGCGCGCGCGGATCTGATGGACTGGAAACCCGGCGCACACGCCTCGACATTCGGTGGCAACCCGGTTTGTATCGCGGCGGCGTTGAAGACGATCGAGCTGCTCGAAGGCGGGTTGGTCCAAAACGCGGCTGAGGTTGGTGCTTATTTGAAAGCCGGTCTGGAGAAACTAAAAGCCAAGCACGAGTGCATCGGCGACGTCCGCGGAATGGGAATGATGATCGGAGTCGAGTTTGTCGAAAACAAGACATCGCTCAAACCAGATCCGGAGCTGCGCGACCGCATCGAGGTGGCCTGTTTCGATCGCGGCCTGATCATTCTCGGCGCCGGCGCGAACACGATTCGCTGGTCACCGCCGCTGGTATTGACGAAAGAGAACGTCGACGTTGCTTTGGAGATCTTCGACCTGGCAATCACGGCGTCGTTGTCATAGTTTTTCGCGAATTTCGTTCATTCTCGCGCGTAGGCGTTCCTCGTCAACGCCTACGACGCGACCATCACGAAACACTTCACGCCCCGCAACGACAGTGGCGATCACATCGCGCCCCGAAGATGCGAAGATCGCAGTCGCGGCTGGATCGTACATCGGCGTCTGATGCGGACCCGTTAACGATAGAACTGCGAGGTCAG
>JAICGQ010000189.1 GCA_025923035.1 Pyrinomonadaceae bacterium
CGCCAACAACCCCGATCTCGTCGAATCCCTAAGTTTCATCATGGCCGAGCGCCGCCAGGGACTGACCAGCCAAGCCGATCCGGAGGCCGCAACAGCCAACTCGAAAGCCGGTCTCCTGTCCTCTATCAAGCGCTTTTTCGGCATTTAAAAACCACGCATTACGGCTATAAGTCCCTGTCCTGGCATTCCTCAAACCCAGACTTGACAGTTTCACACTCAACCTTTATTATGCCGTCACGCTCATACCGAGCCCGATGAACAAGGAATACTTAGAGGAGGAAGAAAATCGCTATGAGTATCGTTCGATACGACCCCTTCCGTGACCTGCGGACATTGCAGGAGGAAGTGAATCGGCTGTTCTCTACCAACCTGACCCGCGCGTTCGACGATGAAGGCATCGGTCGTGGCGCCTGGGCCCCCAGCGTAGACATCTACGAGAACAAGGACCAGATCGTGCTCGAGGCCGAACTGCCCGGCATGAACCAGGAGGACTTTGATCTCTCGATCGAGAACAACGTCATCACTCTTCGCGGCGAACGCAAGTTTGAGAAGACGGAGGAATCCGACAACTACCATCGAGTCGAGCGTTCCTACGGTTCGTTCACTCGTTCGTTCACTCTCCCTCAGACCGTTTCCGCGGAAAGCGCGACCGCCGAATACAACAACGGCGTGCTGCGCGTGACGTTGCCGAAACGTGAAGAGACGAAAGCCCGTCGCATCCAGGTGAGTGGCACCGGAAGCGGCGCAACTCAGAAAACGATCGACACAACCACCGAAACCGGCAAAGCGAAAGAAGCGACTGGCGGGCGCTAAACTTTGACGGTACGGACAATCGGGAGCGGGCTCGTCGCAGTTTGGGATGCCGAGCCCGTTCGGCTTCTTCAGACGGATTTTTGGACCACGGATTTTGACTACGGATTTAAGAAATGCGGTTAGATAAATTCACATTGAGAGCGCAGGACGCGATTCAATCGGCGATCGAACTGGCCGAGAGAAATCAGCACCAACAGGTTGAGCCTGAGCATCTGCTCGTCGCCATGCTCGAGCAGGAAGAAGGCATCGTGCGTCCGATCGTCGGGAAGCTCGGCGCGAACGTCGCGGTGATTCTCAACGACACGCAGGCGGCGGTCGCTCGTTTTCCGCGCGTGCAAGGCGGCCAGCAATATTTCAGTCCACGAACGACCCAGATCTTTACCGAATCGCAAAAGCAGGCTGACAAGTTTCAAGACGAGTTCATTTCTACCGAGCCGCTCCTGCTCGCGATCGTCGAGGAGCAAACGGGCGACGCCGGAAAGATCCTTCGGCAACACGGCGTCAACAAAGACGATCTACTGAAAGTGATCGAACAGATGCGCGGCGGCTCGCGCATCACGGACCAGAACGCAGAACAGAATTACCAGGCACTCTCGAAGTACGCACGTGACCTGACCGAACTCGCGCGCAAAGGAAAACTCGATCCGGTCATCGGCCGCGACGACGAGATTCGACGCACGATTCAAGTCCTCTCGCGCAGAACGAAAAACAATCCGGTGCTCATTGGCGAACCCGGTGTTGGTAAGACGGCGATCGTCGAAGGACTTGCGCAACGAATCGTTTCCGGAGACGTTCCGGAAACGCTGCGCAACAAGCGTTTAGTCGGACTTGATCTCGGCGCGATGCTTGCCGGCGCGAAGTATCGCGGTGAGTTTGAAGATCGTCTCAAAGCAGTTTTGAAAGAGATCGAGAACGCGAAGGGACAGATCATTCTGTTCATCGATGAGCTTCACACGCTCGTCGGCGCAGGTGCGGCAGAAGGCGCGATCGACGCTTCGAACATGTTGAAACCCGCACTGGCTCGCGGCGAACTTCGCTGCGTCGGCGCGACGACTCTCAACGAATACAAGAAACACATCGAAAAAGACGCGGCGCTCGAACGTCGTTTCCAACAGGTCTACGTCGGCGAACCGACCGTCGAAGACACGATCGCGATCCTGCGCGGTTTGAAAGAGCGTTACGAGGTGCATCACGGCGTGCGAATCAAAGACTCCGCGATAGTTGCCGCTGCGACTCTCTCCAATCGTTACATCACGGACCGGTTCCTGCCAGACAAAGCAATCGACCTGATCGACGAAGCCGCATCGCGCCTGCGCATCGAGATCGATTCACTGCCGCAGGAGATCGATCAGTTGGAACGCGAAATCATTCAGCTCGAGATCGAGCGGCAGGCGCTTCAGCGCGAAGAAGACGATAAGTCGAAAGTGCGTCTACGAGAAATTGAGCAGCGCATCGCGAACCTCAAAGAAACATCGTCGGGCATGAAGGCGAAATGGCAGTCAGAGAAAGAAGCCATCGAGCACATGCGCACCGCGAAGGCCGAACTCGAGCAACTGAAACTTCAACTCGATCAGGCACGCAACGCGGGTGATCTCGGACGCGCGTCGGAAATTCAGTACGGCAAGATTCCGGAGCTCGAACAGCGTCTCAAAACCGAAGGCGACAAGCTGGCGGTCTTTCAACAAGACGGCGTGATGTTGAAGGAAGAAGTCGACGAAGAGGACGTCGCGGAAGTCGTCGCCAAGTGGACCGGAATTCCCGTGTCGCGCATGCTCGAAGGCGAGATGCAGAAACTCGTGACGATGGAAGGCCGGCTCGGCAAACGCGTCATCGGTCAGGAAGAAGCGCTGACGGCGGTGGCAAACGCAGTCCGTCGCGCGCGTGCTGGATTGCAGGATCCGAATCGTCCGATCGGTTCGTTCATCTTTCTTGGACCAACCGGCGTCGGCAAGACCGAGACCGCACGCGCGCTCGCGGAGTTTTTGTTTGACGACGAACGCGCGATGGTCCGGCTCGATATGTCCGAGTACATGGAGAAGCACGCAGTGGCGCGCATGATTGGAGCGCCGCCGGGATACGTCGGTTACGAGGAAGGCGGGCAGTTGACCGAAGCGGTCCGACGGCGCCCGTATTCAGTCATCCTGTTTGACGAGATCGAGAAGGCGCATTCCGACGTTTTCAACGTCCTGCTGCAAATCCTCGACGACGGTCGTTTGACTGATTCGAAAGGTCGCACAGTCGACTTCAAGAACACGGTGCTGATCATGACGTCGAACCTCGGTTCGCGCGAGATACAGGCAGCGGAAGGCGACGAGAAACAGGTGCGTGAAGCGGTGCTTCAGGAATTGCGGCTGCACTTCAAGCCGGAGTTTCTCAACCGCGTGGACGACGTTGTGATCTTCCATCAGCTCTCGCAGGAGCAGATCGGCGTGATCATCGACGTACAGCTCGAACGGCTGCGGGCGATGCTGGCGGAGCGAAACCTGACGCTGGTGCTTGATCCGTCGGCGAGAGAGCTGCTGATGCGCGAAGGTTACGATCCGAGTTACGGCGCGCGTCCGCTCAAGCGAGCGATCCAGTCGTACATTCAAAACCCGCTTGCGGTGAAGTTGTTGCAGGGTGAGATATTGCCCGGTCAAACCGTACGGTTGTCGGCTGATGGCGACACGATGCAGTTCAAGACCGATGGGCAGGCCGTTGCGACGGCGTAATAAAACTTTTTGGAGAATGAAGCGAATGGCACAACAGTGGAACCCGCTGCAGGACCTGGTGCTCCTGCAGGATCGAATGAACAGGCTCTTTGAAGACGCAACGCAAAGACGCGCGAACGACGCCGGCGATCAGTTTGAGCGCGCTGACTGGACGCCCGCGGCTGACATTTACGAAACCGAGTCGGGCTACGGCATCGCGATCGACTTGCCGGGTGTGACGCGCGATAGTGTCGAGATCGACGTCGACGACAATCGGTTGATCGTTAAAGGGACCAGAAACATTACGGAAACGCCCCTTCGTACCGAAAGACCACGCGGAAAGTTTCTGCGGAGTTTCAGCATTCCCGGATCGGTGGACCCGGCTGCAATCGGCGCTGACTACAGAGACGGCGTGCTGCAAATTCGCTTGCCAAAGCGACAGGAACAGAAAGCGCAGAAGATCACGATCAAGGTTTCTTAAAAGGGATTGATGCATGATGGGTGAAGAGGGTAAAGACGAATTGCGAGTTACAGATCGGCGCCGGATCTATCTCGATCCGGAAGACGCAGAACAGGCAAACGAGGAAGTTCAGACTCCGAACCTAAAACCGAAGTACGTTGAAGAGTTGGAAGCTCGCACGCAAGCGGCTGAGCGACAAGTTCACGACGTGCAGTCGCGCTTCGAACAGTTGCGCGCGCAATTGCAGCGCGAGACCGACGAAACCCGGCAGCGTTTGAATCGCTCTGCCGACGAACGCGCCGCGAACGCCAAGGCGACGTTCATCGCCGACTTCCTTCCCGTTCTCGACAATCTGCAACGCGCCATCGACGCCGTTTCGGACAACGCGCCGCGCGAAGCGATACTCGAAGGCATTCGCAGCATCGCAAACAGCATTCAAAACGCGCTAACAAACGCGGGCGTCGAACAGCTTACGGCTGTCGGCGAAACGTTCGATCCGGAGTTGCACGAAGCGGTCGACACTGCCGACTCCGAACCCGAGATGGACGGAAAAGTAATTAGTGAATATAGTCGCGGGTTCCGGATGGGCGACAGGTTGCTCCGTCCGGCGCGTGTAAAAGTTGGGCGCGCCGCCGAACAGGCGAGAAAAGCGCCCGAAGAATAAACAGTTCTGACGATTGATGCTGATTAAGGAGAAAAACCAGAGTGCCGGCTAAAGAATTGAAGTTCAGAGAAGAAGCTCGCAAAGCGATGCTCACAGGTGTTGATACGCTCGCGAATGCGGTGCGCGTTACGCTTGGACCAAAAGGACGCAACGTGGTGCTCGGCAAGAAGTTCGGCTCGCCAGTGATCACCAAAGACGGCGTCACGGTCGCCAAAGAGATTGAACTTCGAGACAAATATCAAAACATGGGCGCGCAGATGGTGCGCGAGGTCGCCGTTAAAACGAACGACAGCGCCGGCGACGGCACCACCACCGCAACGATTCTCGCGCAAGCAATCTTTCGCGAAGGCGTGAAGAACGTTACTGCCGGCGCGAATCCGATGTCGTTGCAACGCGGTATTCAGTTGGCGACTGAGCAAGTCGTCGCCGAGCTGGAACGAATGTCGAAGAAGGTCAAGAGCAAAGAAGAGCTGGAGAACGTGGCGACCGTTTCCGCCAACAACGATCGCGCGATCGGCAAACTCATCTCCGAAGCGCTGGAACGCGTCGGCAAAGACGGCGTCGTCACTGTCGAGGAATCAAAGACGGTGAATACCGAACTCGACATCGTCGAGGGAATGCAATTCGACCGCGGTTATCTCTCGCCGTACTTCGCCACCAACGCCGATCGCATGGAAGCGATTCTCGACGAGCCGTACATCCTGCTTTACGACAAGAAGATCTCCGCGATGCGCGACCTGCTTCCGTTGCTCGAGCAGACTGCCGGGCAGGGACGAGCGCTGCTGATCATCGCCGAAGACGTCGAAGGCGACGCGCTGGCGACGCTCGTCGTGAATCGCCTGCGCGGCACGATCAAAGTCTGCGCTGTTAAAGCTCCGGCGTTTGGCGATCGCCGCAAAGCGATTCTCGAAGACCTCGCGATACTGACGGGCGGCAAAGTGATCACTGAGGAACTCGGCATCAAACTCGAGAACGTCACCGTCTCGGATCTCGGCACAGCGAAACGTGTGATCGTTGATAAGGAAAACACCACTATTGTTGAAGGCAGTGGCGATCAGAAAGCGATCGCGGGCCGCATCGCGATGATTCGCAATCAGATCGAGGACACGACGTCAACGTACGACATCGAGAAGTACCAGGAGCGACTGGCGAAACTTGCCGGCGGCGTCGCAGTTGTGAGAGTCGGTGCGCCGACTGAGACCGCGATGAAAGAAGTGAAGATGCGCGTCGAAGACGCATTGAACGCGACGAAAGCTGCTGCGCAGGAAGGAATTGTGGTCGGCGGTGGCGTTGCGCTGTTGCGTGCGGGAAAAGTTCTCGACAATCACGAGATCGAAGACCCGGACGTTCGCACAGGCGTAAACATCGTTCGCCGCGCGTTACAGGAACCGATTCGCCGCATCGCCCAAAACGCCGGGGTGGACGGTGCTGTCATCATCGGCGAAGTCGAACGATTAAAAGGAAATAAGGGTTACAACGCGGTAACCGGTGAATTTGAAGATCTCGGTGCAGCGGGAATTGTCGATCCAACGAAAGTGGTCCGCACGGCATTACAGAATGCGGCGTCGATTGCGGGGCTGCTGTTGACCACTGACGCAGCCGTAACTGATCTGCCTGAACCAAAAAAGGCCACTCCGCCAGGTCCAGGAGGCGACGACTACGATTATTAACGAACAATAGACAGCAACAGTATTCACATTGACATCGTAATGTCCGGCAGGCGAATTGCAGGAAACGTCGCGCCGGTAATAGTTATTGCATTGAAACGCAACGGCGTCTATTCTGACGACATCCAACTGTTCGCGGTTGGACGTTGCAGCCGCTGTTTGAAAGTGAGTAGTTACCGTCACTTACGAATTTTTGATCGTAGGCCACGGTCGAATGAATTATGGTTGACTTAGGTTCATACAAGGATAAATTTGGCGACAGCGGTCAGCGTATTTTAGAACACGCGCTGAACGAGTCACGGCGACGCGACCAGAACTTTGTCTCAGTCGAACATATCTTGCAGGCGCTGACTGTTGAAGAGCCCGATATGTTCAACTCCGCGATGCGCGAGCTTTCGCTCGATCCGGTCGTTGTCAAGATGGCCATTGAGAAGCGTCTTAGCAGTAGCCGGCAATCACATGTCGGGAAAGGCTTTCGCATTGGTCCAGACACTACCGACCTGTTCAAGCGCGCGATGGAACGCGCCCGGCAGCAGGGTCGCAAGACGATTGAAGCGACTGACATCTTTGAAGCCCTCAGTAATCAGGACAGTCTGTTCGTTGACGTACTGAGAACCATGGGGGCCAACCCTGATGCTGTGCTCGAAAACGTGCGAGCACAAGTTCAAAAACGCGAACAGGAAGAAGAACTCAACCGCAAGAAGTTTGAACTTCCACCTTATTTGAAACACTTCGGTGTTTCACTCAACCGGCTGGCGCGGGCCGACAAGATCCCGCCCACCATCGGCCGGGAAAAAGAGATACAACAGATCATCGAGATCCTCTGCCACCGCGAGCGGGCAAATTCGCCCATGCTCGTTGGTGAGCCGGGTGTCGGCAAAACTGCCGTCATCGAAGGACTTGCACGCCTGGTCGAGTTGGAACCGGAGAAGGTTCCCGCACGGTTGCGCGGTTCGCATATCGTGCAGTTGCAAATGGGCGGCATCGTTGCCGGCACCATGCTGCGCGGCATGTTCGAAGAACGAATCAAGGGCATCATCGACGAAGTTAAAGAACGCGATAACCTCATTCTCTTCATCGACGAAGCGCACACGATCATCGGCGCAGGCGCTGCTCTCGGAACGTCATCCGACGCAGCCAACATGTTCAAGTCGGCACTCGCCCGCGGCGAGATGCGCATTATCGGTGCGACAACTCTCTCCGAGTACAAAGAGTACATCGCCGAAGACGAAGCACTGGCGCGACGTTTCCGGATGGTAAAAGTCGTCGAGCCGTCGATCAACGAGACGAGAGAGATCCTGCTCGGTCTTCGTCCACGACTCGAAAAGAACTACTCGGTCACGATCTCGGACGACGCCATCAACATGGCGCTCGAGATGGCGCCGAAGTACATCCGCAACCTGCACCTGCCTGACAAAGCGATCGGCTGGCTCGACACCGCAGCGGTGAAAGTCGAGATCAACGAGCCGCAGAAGATGGTCGTGCAGGGCGAACACATCATCGACGTCATTTCGCAGGAGTCGCGCATTCCACGCGACATGATTTACCGCGACACGACCGATCGTTTCGCGATGACGGAAGCGATGTTGAGCCGGCGTGTGATCGGTCAGAAAGAAGCGATCAAAGCCGTTGCCCAGCGATTGCGATTGAACAAAGGCCCGCTGAAAGAGTCGCACTACAAACCTGACGGCGTGCTGTTGTTCCTTGGTCCAACCGGCGTCGGCAAGACGGAGTTGGCGAAGGCTGTCGCCGAGTTTATGTTTGGCGACGAAGAGAAGATGGTCCGTATCGACATGTCGGAGTACAGCGACGGGACCGTCAGCATCGAGAAGCTGATCGGCATGCCGCGCGGCATCGTCGGTTCGGAGCGCGGTGGCATTCTTACCGAACAACTGCGTGAGAATCCGTATACCGTGTTGCTGCTGGACGAAGTCGAAAAGGCTTCTCCTTACCTGATGAACCTGTTTCTGCAGGCGTTCGATGAAGGCTGGCTGACCGATGGACGCGGCAAGAAGGTTTACCTGTCAGACGCGATCATCATCATGACTTCGAACCTCGGTTCGGAGAGTTTCAAACGGTTCGAGAAGCCGCTTGGGTTCGGCACGAAGACCGCTTCAGACTTCCGCGCCGTGAAGAACGAAGTGATGAAAGCCGCGGAGCAACGGTTCTCGCCGGAGTTTCGTAACCGTATAGATGAGATCGTCGTCTTCTCGCCGTTGACGATGGACGAAGTGCGGCAGATCGCGAAGCTGTATCTCGAGAAGCTGCGGCGCCAGATGGAACGGCAAGGCAAGCAGGTGGAAGTGACCGAGGCGGCAGTGAATCTGTTGACTGAAAGCGGTTACAACACAGCTTACGGCGCGCGTTTCCTGAAACGACACATCGACGAGAAAGTTAAACTGCCAATCACCGGCATGTGGAAGACTTCGTCGCGGTTCCGCGTGGACGTCGAAAACGGTGAGGTTGTGGTAACGCCGGACGGCGGGTCGAAGCCAGAGTTCAATTGAGAATCAAACCTGTAATCCTCCCTCTAATTTTGTTGGCGTGTCTGGGCTTGATGGCTTCCATTTCGCAAGCCCAGACCGCGCCTGCTTCCTCTATCGACGAGAAATCCAAAGCCATAATCGATCGCGCTATTGAAGCGGTCGGCGGCGCGAACTATGTCAACGTAAAGACCGCTGTCAGCAGGGGTTTCTACACCGGCTTCGTCGATGGCGCGCCGCAACTGCCGCAAAAGTTCCTCGATTACATCGTCTATCCCGATCGCGAGCGTACTGAGTTCACTTCGCTGGGAGTGAAGTCGATTCAAACGAATAGCGGCGATACCGGGTGGATGTTTGACGGTGAGGTCAAGAAGCTCAGCGATCAGACGCCGGCGCAGGTCGAAGAATTCAAACGCGTAATGCGAACGAGTTTGGAGAATCTGTTGCGCGGGTGGTGGCAGAAAGAAGGCGGCAAGATCGTTTACGTTGGCCGTCGCGAAGCTGGACTTGGGAAGCGAAACGAAACGATCCGGTTAACGTATCCGAGCGGGTCCTGGATCGAATATGAGTTTGGCGCGCGTGATGGAATGCCGGCGAAGATTCTCTACAAGCGCATGCGCAAGGA
>JAICGQ010000190.1 GCA_025923035.1 Pyrinomonadaceae bacterium
ACCAAAAGCTGCCTAGATTCAATTCGGAATCGGTGTAACCGAAATGGTTACGATATCGGTTACACCGGTTCCATATCGAATACTCTCCTTCGTTATCCAATCCATCTTCCTCGTTACAATCGTTGGCGTTAGCTTGTGATTTTCTTGCGATGGCCCGTTTTTCGGCGATCATTGCTGGAATTTCGCTCGATCGGTTGTAGATCCACCAACACGCGGCAATGTGGGAACAGTGCTTGCAAAATAGCGGTCGTGCGACGCAGCACGCGAACTTTTTGAGGAGAGAACAGAGCGATGATTATGACGAACAAGTTACTACCAGTTGCCTTGATCGCCGCGTTGATCGGTGGTTCGGTTGGCGCGCTCGTGATGAACCGTAGCCAGTCGGCGACGGCTGAAACAACAACTCCAAATACCGCTCGGACGGCCACGCCGGTTGCCACTCAGCAGCAGGCTGTGGAGGATGAACTCGCATTTAACACCGCCGCTGAGCAAACGGCTTACAAGACGGGCTTCGCTGATGGTTTCGCCGCAGCGAACGAGCAGGAAACCAAGACTGTGACTTCGGCGCCCGCGGCAACGCGCTCGCGCGTGGTTTATCGAAACGCCAGCAGCGGGAACCGCACCTCGTCGGCGCGTCGTGTTTACTATGATTATCAGCCGAAGAAGCGCAGCTTCTGGGACAAGCACCGCGATAAGCTGACGGTGGCGATTGGTACCGGTGCTGGCGCTGCGGTCGGTGGTTTGATTGGTGGTAAGAAGGGCGCTGCGATTGGTGCGCTGTCAGGCGCTGGTGGTTCCGCTTTGTGGACCTACAAGCTGCGCAATCGAGACCGGAGCTACTAATCGTCGAGGTCCGGAGTCGTGAGCAAAGCTAAACTTGCGATCGCTCTTAGTGCTCTTGTGGCAACAGTTGTTTGGGCGGTTCCCGCGATAGGGACCGCCCATCAGCTTTTGCCGAGCACATCCCCGTCTTCAGTGCAGCCTATTTCGCTCAAGAACGACGAGCAACACGGATTACTCGCGAAGGGATGGATCAACGGCGCCGGTCCGTTTGTCTTTGTAATTGACACGGGCGCCGGTGCTTCAATTGTGAATCGACGAGTCGTTGCCGAGGCTCGGTTGGCTGTGACAAAGGCGAGAACGCCGCTCGTTGGCGGTCTGAGTACGTCGCCAATCGTCTCCGATCAGGAAGCGCGCATCAACGGATTAGCGCTGGGTAAACCGGGGAATCGAGTTCCGTCCAGCATCACGGCGGCTGTCGTCGCCAAGCTTCCGCCAGCGATCGATGGCATTCTGGATCCAACTGAGGTTTTCAGTCCGTTTGGTTATTCGGTTGATCTGCCGAATCGAGAGTTACGTGTGTTCGAAGCCTCGCTTAACGTTAATCAACAACCCCGTGACGGCGCCGTCGTGCGTTGGGTACGCGAGGCGGGTAGTCACCGCCCGTTCGTGAAACTCGGCGACGGTCGTTTAGCGCTCGTCGACACTGGTTCCGCCCTCGGCCTGGCTCTGAATGAAGGCGGACGTTCAAGCAGATCAGAAAACGTACGGATCAGTCAGGATCTCGGTGGCGGCCGTGTTCAATCACGACGAGTCGCACCGCAAACAGTAAACATCGGCGCCCTGGTTCTCAACGGTGTCCCTACGGACGTCCTATCCGGCGTCGCCCCCGGCACCCCCATTATCCTGGGCCGCCGCGCGCTGTTTCCATTCCGAATTACCTTCGATCCCTCCGCGCGTTTGATAGCGTTCGAACCAACTGAGCGCGACTAAGGTCTCCGGCGAAATCCGATCTGCTTGTGTTTCGACGGCGGTATCGTGCGTTTCAACGTTCGCCTTTGATATTGCAGATTGCAAGATCAAAGAATGTTCAATCACAACGGAATGTTGCCGTGCTTCTTGGGTGGGTTGGTGTCGCGTTTGTTTTCCAAAAGAGACAAGGCGCGAATCAGCTTCGGGCGGGTTTGGGAGGGTTCGATGACTTCGTCGACGAAGCCGCGTTCGGCGGCGACGTAGGGGTTGGCGAATTTTTCTTCCAGCTCGGTGATCTTGGTGCGGCGCGCGGCTTCTTTGTCATCGGCCTCGCTCAGTTCGCGCCGGTAGAGAATGCCGACGGCGCCTTCTGCTCCCATCACTGCGATCTCCGCCGAGGGCCACGCGAGATTGACGTCGGTGCGGATGTGTTTTGACGACATGACGCAGTAAGCGCCACCGTAAGCCTTGCGAGTGATCACGGTAACCTTCGGCACGGTAGCTTCAGCGAACGCGTAAAGCAGCTTCGCTCCATGCGTGATGATCCCACCATGCTCCTGCGAAACTCCCGGTAGAAAACCAGGCACGTCTTCGAACGTTACCAGCGGAATGTTGAAGCAGTCGCAGAAACGAACGAAACGCGCTCCTTTAACTGACGCGGAAATATCCAGCACGCCCGCAAGAAACACAGGCTGATTCGCCACGATACCAACCGACCGCCCACCCAAACGCGCAAAACCGACGACGATGTTCGGCGCGAACAGTTGCTGCACTTCAAAGAAGTAACCATCGTCGACGACGTGATTGATCACGTCGCGCATGTCGTACGGTTGGTTCGAAGCCTCCGGAACGATGTCATTCAGCTTCGGCTCAGCACGATCGATCGGATCGCTTACTTGCAACCGCGGCGGATCCTCAACGTTGTTCGAGGGAATAAACGAAAACAACTCGCGAACGATACGAAGTGCGTGTTCGTCTGACTCCGCCGCGAAGTGGGCCACGCCGGAAATACTGTTATGCGTAAGCGCGCCGCCGAGTGTTTCCTTCGTCACTTCCTGATGCGTCACAGTCTTGATCACGTCTGGTCCAGTGATGAACATGTAAGACGTGTCTTTGACCATGATGTTGAAATCAGTGATCGCCGGACTGTAAACAGCGCCACCCGCACATGGTCCCATGATGCAACTGATCTGCGGCACGACTCCGCTCGCCAACGTGTTGCGAAGAAAGATGTCGGAATAACCACCAAGACTGACGACCCCTTCCTGAATACGTGCGCCACCGGAGTCGTTCAACCCGATGATCGGCGCGCCAACTTTCATGGCGAGGTCCATCACCTTGCAGATCTTTTCCGCGTGAGTCTCGGAAAGGGAACCACCGAACACAGTGAAGTCCTGGGCGAACACAAACACGGCGCGCCCGTCGATCAAGCCATGACCGGTGATCACACCGTCGCCCGGATAGAGCTGCTTGTCGAGACCGAAATCCTTCGAGCGATGCACGACAAGCTTGTCAAACTCTTCAAACGAACCCTCATCGAGCAGAAACTCGATCCGTTCGCGCGCCGTCATCTTGCCGGCTTCATGTTGCTTCTCGACGCGCGCGGCGCCGCCGCCCTGCTCCGCCTTTGCACTGCGCTCGCGCAACGCATCAAGTTTCGATTTCGCTTGTTTGGTCTTTTGTTGAGACGCCATAGACTATTCGTGGAACGGAAACGATCGCGTTTCAATCAACCTGATGATCTCACCCAGCGCGGCGTGCGCCTTCTCCCGTACTTCGAGAGGATAATTAAGCGCGCGCGCATTGTCTTCAAAATCTTCGAGGTCGAGAACCTGGTAGGAGAAGTCAGGTTTGACCAGCACGTCGATATCGAGATCGACGTAACTCAAAACCTGCCCGTCGAAACTCGGCGGCATACTCACGTTGCAATAGAAGCGATCGGCAAAGCGAAATACGTTGAACCACCGATCCAGCCAATAATATTCGGTGCTGACAGTTCCCGCGACGATCGTTCCGATCAGATCGTGCTCGATCTCGTTGTCGAAAATCGCATCAAGTACGAGAAGTGGATCGGCTTGTTTGACGACGCAAGCCGCCCATCTTCTATGTTCCGTGCCGTTGTACTTCAGCACGCGAACCAGGATGCTTTTACTTTCTTCCACTCTTCGCCCAATCCGCGAGGAACTGTGCCTGTCCCTTATCAGTCAACGGATGATTGAAAAGTTGATCTATAACCTTAAAAGGAATGGTTGCGATGTCGGCACCCAGACGTGCCGCTTCGATCACATGAATCGGATGACGCAAACTCGCAGCCAGCACTTCCGTTTTCCACGGGTAGTTCTGATAGATCTCGATGATCGTTTGCAGCAGTTCCATTCCGTTTTCGCCAATGTCGTCGAGCCGGCCCAGAAACGGACTGATGTATGATGCGCCCGCTTTCGCCGCGAGTATCGCCTGCGCAGACGAGAAGCACAGCGTCACGTTGACGCGAATGCCTTGATCGGAAAGTTGACGTGTCGCTTTAAGTCCTTCCCTCGTCAGCGGACATTTGATCACGACGTTCGGCGCGATCTTCGAATACTCCACACCCTCGCGGACCATGCCTTCCTTGTCCTGGCTCGTCACTTCCGCTGACACCGGACCCTGCACGATCTCGCAGATCGCCGCAATGTGTTGTTTGAAATCGACGTCGCCTTCCTTGGCGATGAGTGATGGGTTGGTGGTGACTCCGTCGGCGAACCCGAAAGACGCTGCCTCGCGGATCTCGTTGAGACTTGCGGTATCAAGAAAAAACTTCATAGCAGAACTCCTGTTCAAGAATTAATGTGCCTTGGATCGTACACCTGATTCCTCAGAATACCGACTCCACCCACTTCAACTTCCACAACGTCGCCGTGCTTCATGCGCGAAACTCCGGCCGGTGTACCGGTTGCGATCAGGTCGCCGGGATACAACGTCATGATCGCAGAGATGTACCTGATTAGAAAAGCGACACCGAAGGCCATGTCACGAGTGTTTCCGTTTTGTTTCTCTTCGCCGTTGACGCGGGTTATGACGCTGGTATTCGCGGGATCGATATCGGTTTCGATCCAGGGGCCGACGGGGCAAAAAGTGTCGAACGATTTACCGCGTGTGAACTGCACGTCTTTCCGCTGCAGGTCGCGGGCGGTGACGTCGTTCACGCACGTGTAGCCAAAAACGTAATCGAGCGCATCTTCATTCTGGGTGACGTTTCGCGCCGTGCGGCCGATGACGACGCCAAGCTCACCTTCATGTTCGACTTGTTCGGAAGCGGCCGGCAGTTCGATGCGATCTTCTGCGGCGATCACGGCCGACGGTGCTTTGAGAAACAGCAATGGTTCGTCAGGCATCTTGTTGCCGAGCTCAGCCGCGTGCTCGCGATAGTTTCGTCCTACGCAAACGATCTTCGAAGGCGCGACCGGTGCGATTAGTTTCACCTCATCGAGCGCGAGTCCCGCATGGCCCGTCATCATCTCGATCTTGCCGAAGTTGTAATCGGCAGAGAGAGGAATGACTGCTGTATCGACGAGAACCGCATATCGCGGACCTTCAAGTGATTCATGAACTATGCGACAGAGCCTCATTTGTTAAGGGACTTTCTCAGATGTAACTTCAGACGGAGGACTAACGTTTCCAACCTGATCGACGGCCGTCAAATAATAGTAGTAAGTTTTGCCTGACTCGACGCGATCGTCCTGGTAAGTCGTGCGCGTCAGCAGCGACTGGTTAAGCTTGGTCCATTGATCCTTCGGCAGGTTAGGATCCGTCGAACGATACAGGTTGTACCCGGCAAGGTCCGATTCTTTGTTCGGCGCGAAGAAGATCGCCAGCCGGCCAAAGGACGGATCGGGCGCGATGCTTGGACGTTCAGGTTGCGCCGGCGGAAACGTATCGCGCGCAGCGATCGGAACTGCATTCGAGTTCAAACTCTCGACCTGCCCGCCACCCGTACCGAGTGAAACAGCGCGAACAACGTAGCGATAGTTATTTCCAAACTGGAAATTCTTGTCCGCGTACTCCGTTCCCGAAACGAGCGCTGAATTGATCGGCACCTGGCTCGGTTCCGTTTGCGACTCTTCCAGTCGATAGACGTTATAGCCAAGCACATTCACCGGCGTTGAACCGTCGATATTGGCGGCCGGTGCTTGCCAGGTGAGCGTGATCGCGTCTTCGGTGAGTTTTGGGTCTGACGAGAGCGTGGGTGCCTGGGCGATTCGTGCGGCCGGTTCGATGGTCAGGAAGTTCGAAAACGCGGCACGCTGACCCGAAGCGTTGACGTAACGAAGCGCGTAGCGAAGACGCGTGGGCTGTCCGGCGAGTTCGAGCGTGTCGCTATACGTCAACGTATCGCCCGCGGTTTGAATTTGTTGGAAGGTGAGGGATCCGACGAGCGTTGCGCGTGCGGCAAATTCATCTTCCGTCAGTGCCAACGGAGCACCGGGTTTCTCAGCAAGACGATAGACATCGATGCGCCTGATGCTTTGCACGCTGCTGTCGGGCGCGTTGCGCGTCGGAGCAGGCCAACTGAGAATGACTTCGTTACCTTGTTGCGCGCCGGAGAGCAACTCGGTGCGTTGCTGCACGCGTTCGATCGGCGGGAGTGGGGGCCGCCGCTTGCCGCATGCCGCGGTAGCAAGAACACCAAACAAAATCGCGAATAAGATCCGTGTTTTGACGGGGCGGCTCACAGAATGTAACGACTCAGATCCTGATCCTTAACAGTCTCGGAGAGCATGTTTTGTACATAGGTTGCATCGATGCGCTGTTGCTTCGGTTCGAGGTCGGGACCTTCAAAACTGATTTCCTCGAGCAGTTTTTCCATGATCGTTTGCAACCGGCGCGCGCCGATGTCTTCGGTTTGCTGATTGACTTGCGCTGCGAAGTTGGCAATCGAGTCAATAGCGTCCGACGTAAACTCGATCTTCACGCCTTCAGTGTCCATCATCGCCTGGTACTGTTTGATGAGCGCATTGCGTGGCTCCGTCAGAATGCGCTTGAAGTCTTCAATCGTGAGCGACTCCAGTTCGACGCGAATCGGGAAGCGGCCCTGTAATTCCGGAATCAAATCCGACGGCTTCGACACGTGAAACGCGCCCGCGGCGATGAAAAGGATGTGGTCCGTGCGCACCATGCCGTAACGACTGTTGACTGTCGTGCCTTCGACGATCGGCAGGATGTCGCGCTGCACGCCTTCACGCGAAACGTCTGGACCATGACCAGACTCGCGTCCGGCAATCTTGTCGATCTCGTCGAGAAAGATAATGCCGGAGTTTTCGACGCGTTCGATCGCGGCACGGGCCACCTGGTCCATGTCGATCAAACGTTCTTCCTCTTCCTGCATCAGGTACTCCATCGCTTCGTCGACGCGCATCTTCCGGCGCTTGGTGCGTCCCTGAAACAAGTTGCCCAACATGTCTTTCATGTTGATGCCCATCTCTTCGACGCCCTGCGGACCGGCGAGTTCGATCACGGGAAAGTTTCGTTCGCGGACGTCGAGTTCGACGAGGCGATTGTCGAGTTTGCCGCTGCGGAGTTGCGTGCGGAGTTTTTCACGCGTGCGTTGTGATTGTTCGTCCTGCGCGGCCGTGTCGTCCTCGGTTGAAGTTTCTTCTGCGGTATCGGAATCGAAATCGTAGAAACCGACGGCCGTGCGGCGTGGTGGGAGCAATAGATCGAGGATACGTTCTTCGACGTTGAGTTCGGCTTTTTCGGCGACCTCTTCGCTCTTCTCCTGGCGCGTCATCTCGACGGAGATCTCAGTCAAATCGCGAATCATGCTCTCGACGTCGCGGCCGACATAACCAACTTCCGTAAACTTCGATGCTTCAACTTTCAGGAATGGCGAATTCGACATGCGCGCCAGCCGACGTGCGATCTCAGTTTTACCGACGCCCGTCGAACCGATCATGATGATGTTCTTAGGCATGACGTCAACCGCCATTTCGGGAGGCAACTTCTGACGTCTCACACGATTTCTTAGCGCGATGGCAACCGCGCGCTTGGCGTTGCGTTGTCCGACGACGTGCTTGTCGAGCTCGGTCACGATCTGACGAGGCGACATCTCGTCGAGTCGAGCTTCCTCATCAACTTCTCCAGCCAAATAAATAACCATTACAGTTCTTCAACTACGATGTTTTGGTTTGAATAGATGCAGATTTCGCCGGCGATGCGCAGCGCTTCCACTGCGACCTCGCGTGCGGAAAGATCTGTGTGCTTGATTAATGCGCGTGCGGCTGCGAGCGCGTAGGAGCCACCTGAACCGATTGCCAGGACGCCTTCGTCGGGCGCGATCACGTCGCCATTGCCTGACAGTAAAAACGAGGATTTCTTATCGGCGACGACGAGTAGCGCTTCGAGATGGCGAAGCATCTTGTCAGTGCGCCATTCTTTGCTCAGTTCGATCGCCGCGCGTTCAAGATTGCCGTGGTACTGTTCGACCTTTGCTTCGAAGCGCGTGAGCAACGCGAAGGCGTCGCCTGTTGCTCCCGCAAAACCGGCGAGAATCTGGTCGTTGTAGAGTCGCCTGACTTTCTTGGCGCTGGCTTTCATGACAGTCTCGCCGAGCGTCACCTGCCCGTCTCCAGCGAGTGCGACGTGAGCGTCTTTCCGAACAAGGAGGACAGTAGTGCTACGCACCCTATTATTTTCGTTCCGCATGTTTAGATAGAAGCACTATAGGAACTCGTTTGAACGTAAGTCAAGGACGCCACATTGCGGTAAACGCAATCGGTTAAAGATGGGTTATCATACGCGCATGTTGAGGCGACCACGCATCGGAATCCCGATGCGCATTGACTATCCTTCCGAGCGTTTTTACCTGTCGCGACATTACAGCGAGGCCGTTGCAGCGGCTGGCGGAGCACCGGTGCACATCAGCCTGATTCCGTACGCTGAATACATCGATGCCGTTGTTGACGGGGTCGATGCGATTCTGTTGCCGGGGAGCGATTCGGACGTCGATCCGCTGCGATACGGACAACAGCCGCATCCAGCGTTGGGTTCCGTGCACACTATTAAAGACGAGACAGATTTGCTCGTCATCAATGCTGCTGAACGAAAACAGATCCCGCTGCTGGCGATCTGTTTCGGCATGCAGGTGTTGAATGTCTCGCGCGGTGGAACGCTCATCCAGGACATCAGGTCGCAATTGCCGGACGCGATCAAACACGAGCAGGGCGCGCCTCGCGATCGTCCGTCGCATAGCGTGAAGGTGGCGGCCGGCAGCAAGCTCAACGAGATCATTAAGACTGAGGATCTGGCTGTTAACAGTCATCACCATCAGGCGATCGAAACGCTTGGCGCCGATCTTGTCGCAACTGCGTGGAGCTCCGATCGCGTGATCGAAGCCTTTGAAGATCCGCGGCCCGACAGCTTTGTGATCGGTGTTCAATGGCACCCTGAAATGGGCTGGCAGAACGACCTGTTTTCTCAACGACTGTTCAACTCGTTCGTGGCCCACGCACGCGAAACGGTTGACGACCTTTCTGCCATGCGCGTCTGAGTCCAACCGGGTAGGGAATTGACGACGAACTTAAAAAACGATCCTCTTGGTTTGGCCGATCGAGTTGCGCTG
>JAICGQ010000191.1 GCA_025923035.1 Pyrinomonadaceae bacterium
CGGGAATGAAGAGGCGTTGATTGTTATCAACATGAGCGTTAGGGGCACAGCGATACCGTACTTTGTGTACATATATAGCATGGAAAACCAAAAGCCCAGATTACTGTGGGCATTTGCTGCCGGAGACCGCGCAGATGGCGGTCTGCGTCAGGTTGTCGCTGCCGGAGGCGAACTGATAATTGAGCTCTATGGCATAGGCAAAACAATCGGAAAGGATTTGTATGCTGACGACGGTATGACGGGAGGGGACTGTTGTCCGACTCACTTCACGCGAGCGAGATACAATTTGCAGGGGAGCGCCTTAAAACAGAAGGGTCCGGAAGAAGTGCTCCCGAAACCGTCGGGTCCTTCCATGATAATGCCTGAGTACAAGCCTTGAACGAAATTACAATGTTCGTGCGGTTCACTGAGAACAACAACCCATGCCAAACTTGACAGCCGCCGCCCGTGCGGCGTATAAGCAGCGATGAAAAGCGTGGTGAGTTAAGGCGACTTGCGGCCACGTAAAATAACCAGCTAAACAGCTCGGGCGCCTTAAGAAAAGCCCGAAAAACTTCAAACAAATTTTGAAGTCCCGTTGTTTAGCGCGGGGCTTTTTTCTTGCGTTTTTGAAGCCGCTTTAAGATAGGACCAGGCCGGCAAACAAATGGATTCCTTCAGAAATGCTCTCGACTCCGATCGCATCCACGTCGTCGACGGTGCGATGGGGACCATGCTCTACGCCAAGGGCGTCTATATCAATCGCTGCTACGACGAACTGAATCTCAGCAGTCCCGATCTCGTCGCCGAAATTCACACCGAATACATTCGCGCCGGCGCCGATATCATCGAAACAAACACCTTCGGCGCAACTGCCTACAAACTCCAGCAATACGGACTCGAAGCGAACATGCACGAGATCAACGCTCGGGCCGCGCAGATTGCTCGCAAGGCCGCGGGCGAGCGCGCGTATGTCGCCGGCGCGCTTGGTCCACTGGGCCTGCGCATCGAACCATATGGTCCAACTTCGTTCGACGAAGCGAAGGATTTATTCAAAGCTCAAGCAGTGGCGTTGCTCGAAGGCGGTGTCGATCTCTTCTGTCTCGAAACCTTTTCCGACGTCTCCGAGATTCGCCAGGCCATCGCCGCCATCCGCGAACTGTGCGATCTGCCGATCATCGCGCAGATGACGATCATGACGGACGGCAACACGCTGTTCGGCACCACGCCTGAACTCTTCACCGAACGACTCGATAACTGGGGCGCCGACGTGATCGGCCTGAACTGCGGCGTCGGTCCGGCAATCATCCTCAACGCGCTGGAAAAGATGCGCGAGGTGACGAAGAAGAAGTTGTCGGCACAGCCAAACGCCGGACTGCCGCGCGACGTGCAGGGACGGCAGTTTTACATGTGCTCGCCGGAATACATGTCGAAGTTCGCGAAACGATTCATTCAGGCAGGCGCGAAGTTCATCGGCGGCTGTTGTGGAACAACTCCGTCGCACATCAAGCTGATCTGCGATTCGGTCCGCGCGGCATCTCCGCGCGCGCAGGGGATTGCCTTTACTTCAGGAGGGGCGACTGCTGTCGAGATCACGCCACCGGATATCAAAGTAGTGCCGCCGGAAGAACGATCGAAGTGGGGACGCAAGATCGCGCGAGGCGAGTTTGTGACGTCCGTTGAAGTATTGCCGCCGAAAGGTGTCGACGCGAAGAAGACGCTCGACTCGATTCGCTTGTTGAAAGACGGCGGTGTTGACGGCGTGAACATTCCCGACGGCGCACGCGCGCAATCGCGGATGAGCGCACTCGCAACTGCGGTGCTCGTCGAACAACAGATCGGCATCGAGTCGGTGCTGCATTACTGCTGCCGCGACCGAAATCTGTTGGGCATGATGTCAGATCTTCTCGGCGCGGCCGCACTCGGCTTGCGCAACCTGCTCGTGATCACCGGCGACCCACCGAAGATGGGACCATACCCGGA
The DNA here is from genome assembly GCA_025923035.1 of Pyrinomonadaceae bacterium. Taxonomy (GTDB): domain Bacteria; phylum Acidobacteriota; class Blastocatellia; order Pyrinomonadales; family Pyrinomonadaceae; genus PSRF01. Next base: position 1,963 of record JAICGQ010000191.1, read on the forward strand.
TGCCACCGCCGTTTTCGACATCGACGCGATCGGCCTGACCAACATGGTCAACAAGCTGAACCACGGACTAGATCTGGGAAACAATCCGATCGGCGAACCGACGTCGTTCTGCGTCGGCGTCGGCGTGAATCCGGGCGCGATTAATCTCGACGAGGAGATCAAACGGTTCGAGTGGAAGGTCGAGGCCGGCGCGCAATACGCGATTACGCAACCGGTGTTTGACACGGATCAGTTACGCGAGTTTCTCAAGCGCATCGAACACGTGCGCATTCCGATCATCGCCGGCATCTGGCCGCTCGTGTCGTATCGCAACGCGGAGTTTCTGCACAACGAGGTTCCGGGTGTGCGCGTGACGCCGTCGATCATGGAACGGATGCGCCAGGCATCGACGATTAGTAAAGAGGCCGGGCGCGAGGAAGGACTACGCATCGCGCGTGAGTCGCTGATGGAAGTGCGCGACGAGATTCAGGGCGTGCAGGTTTCGGCGCCGTTTGGAAACGTCAAATACGCGCTCGAGGTTTTCGAAGTGCTGCCCGAGTTTGCGTCGCACTCGACGCACTAGACGCGTAAACGATCTTGCCGTCGACGATCGTGTAGACCACGTCAGTGGTCAAATACTCTTCAGGTGCGATCTTCAAGAGGTTTTTAGAGAGCACCGCCATATCTGCCAGTTTCCCAACCTCAATCGAACCTTTTGCCGTCTCTTCAAAATTCGCGTACGCGGTGTTGTAGGTGTAAGCCTTGATCGCGTCAGCGATGGAGATTCGTTCATCCGGAAACCAGCCATCGGCCGGCTGACCCGTGAGCGTTTGTCTCGTGACAGCAGCATACAAGCCCAGCATCGGATTGATCGGATATTCAGACGCCGACGTTCCCGGCCAGTCAGTGCCAAAACACAGAATCGCGCCGCTCGCCTGAATACTCTTGAACGCGTAGGCGCCTTTCGTTCTCTCGCGACCGATGCGCTCTTCCATCCAGCGCATGTCGTCGCTCAAGTGGAAAGGTTGAACTTCGGCAACGACGCCGAGTTGACCCAAACGTTTGAAGTCGCCCGGCGCGAGCACCTGCGCATGGACCAGCCGGAAGCGTCGATCACGTTTGCCATTCTGTTTGTTCAGTTCTTCGAGGTAGTTGAGCAGAACGTTGTTCGCTTCATCGCCGATAGCGTGAACGGTGAGCTGGAGTCCCGCGCGATCCGCGTCGCGCATGTAGCCGAGAAACTTGCCTTCAACAAACTCTCCTTTGTCGTTCACCATCAAAGGCCGCCAGCGCCCGCGATTGTTCGGATCGTTTGCATAAGGTTGGAAGAAACGCGCGCTGCTCGTTCCCATGATCCCGTCAATGTGGCCTTTCAGCGAGCCGAGTCGGATCCAATCGTTACCCGAGTCGACATTAGTGATGTGCATCGCCAACGCCTGCCAGCGATCGAGCGGGTAGCGGTAATGAACTCGGACCGTGAGCTCCTTTGCCCAGAATAGCCGATGATAAATATCCAACTGCACCTCGTCAGACATGTCGCTGACGTTCGTCACACCGTACTTTCGAATCTCGGCAAGCGCGTTCTTCGTTTGCTGCACGCGGCGCTCGCGCGAGAAGGTTCGCGGGACAACGGAATTAAAGAGTCGCGTCACGCCGCGCCCACGCATGTGCCCCGTAGGCCGGCCCTGACTGTCTTTCAAAAACTCCACTTCAGGCGCTTGCGGATTGTTGAGATCGAGCTTCAACGCGCGAAACGCTGCCTGGTTCGCAGCGAACTGACTGTCGTCAAATCTGCGAATAAACATGGGATAGTCTGCCGTGATCGCATTCACGAGACTCAGGTCCGGCGCAAACGGTTCGCGCCGCTGGTTCCCTGCACTGCCGGCGGCCCACTCGTCGTACGCGCCCCAAAACCCGCCGACGATCCATTCCCCTTTCGGCAGCCGCGAAATCACGTCTTTCACCCGCGCGACAAACTGGTCCTGCGTAGAAGCGCGCATGATGTTGAATTCGAGAAACTGTGCGGCGGAAGCAAAGTGGACGTGGTTGTCGTTGAAACCGGGAACGACGAACCGTCCGCGCAAATCAATCACGCGAGTGGATCGCCCGCGTAGTTTCAGCACCGCTGCATTGGAACCTACGGCGATGAACTTGCCGCCTCTGATTGCAACGGCCTGCGCGGTCGAGTTGTTCTGGTCCACGGTCCAGATAACGCCATTGTGGAGGATGAGCTCGGCAGGACCAGATTGCTGGGCCAACGCCGTAGCAACAAACAGCAAGAGCAGCAACGAGAGCAACGCGATCTGTTTCATGTGTACTCCCTGTGAAGAATATGTTTCAACGCCGGTTCCAGTCTCGGGAAACTGAAGGCAAAGCCTCGCGCCTTCATGACCGCGGGCTCCACTCTTTGACTCGCCAGCAACAGCGCGTCGGCCATTTCGCCAAACGCGAGACGCACGCCGAAAGCCGGAACCGGAAGAAGCGTCGGCCGCGAGAGTACGCTGCCGAGTGTTTTTGTGAACTCGGCGTTCGTTACCGGATGGGGCGCGACGAAGTTTACCGGTCCATTGACGAAGCGATCGAAGAGTAGACTCTGAATGCCGCCGACGACGTCGTGGAGAGCGATCCAACTCATCCACTGTTTCCCGTTGCCGATGCGTCCGCCGATGCCCATTTGAAAAGGTGTCAGCATCTTCGCGAGTGCGCCGCCGTTCTCGGCGAGGATAATGCCAAAACGAGCGAGCACGGTGCGAATTCCCTGCTCCGAAGCGGGCGTCGTCGCTTGTTCCCACTCCTGGCAGACGCGCGCGAGAAAGTCGTTTCCCGGTGCGCTGGTTTCCGTCAATACCTCATCGCCGCGATTGCCGTAGTAGCCGATAGCGGAAGCGCTCAGGAAAACCGCCGGCGGGTTTTGCAGTGTCGCGAGCGTTTCGCTCAACAAGGTGGTGCCGTTGATGCGGCTGTCGCGGATCGAGCGCTTCTTTTCGGCGGTCCAACGACCTTCCGCGATGTTCTCACCGGCCAGGTGAACCACCGCTTCGAGACCTTCGAGCTGTTGCTTGTCGATGATTCCCTTATCCGGTTGCCACTCGATCTCCGGCGCGCCAACCGTGCGTGCGTGACGGACCAGCCTGATCACTTCGTGACCGTCATTCGTCAGTGATTTGATCAGTGCGCTGCCGACCAGTCCGTGGGAACCGCTGATGAGGACTTTCATTGTTCTGTGCACGGCGACAGCTTATATCAGATTCGACTTGAGTTTTCTGCTTTGATGTGTACAATGCGCAGAAAAATTTTGTGCAAGGAGCAACCTCACTATGCTTCGTATCCTCATCGTCAGTCTCTTCTTTCTCTTTTCTCCACTGCCACGTTCGGAAGCTGCATTTGCGGACGGCGTAGTTTTGAATGCGGCGGCCCTAGGAAATGAGCCGGCGGAGGAGACACGGATTGCGCCGGGCAGTATCGCCAGTTTTCGCGGGAATTCACTCGGATCGACGGTGACAGTTAATGGCGTAGCGGCGATGGTGTTTTTCGCGTCGCCAACCGAAGTCATCTTTGTCGTGCCGGAGAATGTGGCGCTTGGCCCGGCTGAGATCGTTGTGACCAGTGCTGACGGATTCGCGTCGAAGGCCGCGGCCATAGTTAGTTCGGCGGCGCCGGGAGTGTTCACGATCAGTGCGGATGGAAAGGGTGAAGGGATCGTTTTGGACGCCGATGATTTGACGGCGGGACCATTCGATCCGACAAACGGCCAACGCAGGCTATCGATCTTCGCGACGGGCGTCAGACATGCGAGCTCCGTATCGGTGACAATCGGTGGACAACCAACGCTCGTCGAAACCGTAGGCCGAAGTGAATTAACTGGACTCGATGAAATTCATGTGCTGCTGCCTGCGAAACTAAGCGGATCAGGAACATCAACACTCATCGTCAACGCGGATGGCGTACAAAGCAATCCTGTGTCTGTGCGAATTGGTGGTCTGATCACGGACAAGGTCGTGATCACGCAGATCTTCGGCGGCGGGGGAAACTCCGGTGCTCCGTTTCGCAACGACTTCATCGAACTCTTCAACCCCGGCAGCACGCCAGTGAGTCTGACGGGCTGGTCGATCCAGTACGCGAGCGCAACAGCGTCAACGTGGTCTGTCACACCATTAACGGCGATCACGTTATCGCCCGGGCAGCGTTATCTGGTGCAACAGGCAGGCGGGAGCAACGGCGCAACACTTCCCACTCCGGACGCAACCGGAACGATCGCCATGGCCGCAGGCGCCGGCAAAGTTGCGCTCGTCAAAAGCACAACGGCGCTCGCCGGTGCCTGTCCCAGCGATGCAAGCATCATCGACTTCGTCGGCTACGGCACGACCGCCAATTGTTTCAAAGGCACAGGCGCTGCGCCTGCCGGCAGTAACACCAACGCTGCGACACGCGCCGCAAACGGATGCACCGACACGCGCAACAACGCCACCGACTTCACACTCGCGCCGCCAAACCCGAGAAACACTAACGCACCTTTTAATCAATGTGCGATCATTGAATCCGTGTTAATTTCTGTTACCGATGCCCTCGCTCAGCGAAGCAGTCACAACTCTGCGCCAGCACTTCGGCTTCGACGATTTCCGTGAAGGCCAGCGCGAAGTTGTAGGATCAATACTCGATGGCAAAGACGCCGTCGTCGTGATGCCGACGGGAAGCGGTAAGTCTCTGTGCTACCAGCTTCCCGCCATGATCCTCGACGGAGTCACACTCGTCGTGTCGCCGCTGATCGCGCTAATGAAAGATCAAGTGGACGCGTTGCAGGCGCGCGGCCTGCCCGCCACTTTCATCAACAGTTCGCTTTCCGAGCCTGAGCAACGCGCGCGCATCGATTCGCTGCGCCGGCGGGCACACAAACTCGTCTACATCGCGCCGGAACGTTTTCGCAGCAGCAGATTCACTTCGGCCGTGCAGTCGATTCCGGTTTCACTGTTCGCCGTCGACGAAGCACACTGCATCTCGATGTGGGGACACGATTTTCGTCCCGACTACCTGCGACTCAAACACGTCATTCGCTCCCTCGGACGAACTCAAACTGTCGCGCTCACCGCCACGGCGACGCCTTACGTGCGCTCCGACATCATTCACCAGTTAGGCCTGTCGCAACCGCAGACGTTCGTCAGTGGTTTCGATCGTCCGAATCTTTCGATCGAAGTCGTCCACACGGAAAAGGAAAAGGAGAAGATCAGCCGCATCCGCCACCTCGCGCAGAAGAGTGGCGGTTCCGGAATCGTTTACGCGTCGACGCGCAAAGCCGTCGAGCAGGTCGGACGAGAACTCAAAACAGCGGGACTCACAGTTTCCACGTATCACGCCGGCATGAGCGACGGCGTCCGTGTGAAGGCGCAGGAAGACTTCATGAGCGGCCGGACGCAGATGATCGTCGCGACAAATGCCTTCGGCATGGGAATCGACAAGCCCGACATCCGCTTCGTGGCCCATTACCAGATTCCCGGGTCGATCGAGGCGTACTACCAGGAGATTGGACGCGCCGGACGCGATGGACTGCCTTCAACCTGCGTGCTGCTCTTCAACTACGCGGACAAGAACACGCACGACTTTTTTATCGAAGGCTCGTATCCCGATATCAGCACGGTCAAGAACGTTTACGGCGCGCTGCTGGGAACGGGTTTGAAGAGGATCGAGTTGACTACCGCTCAGATTGGGAAGCTGGCAGGTGAGAAAAACGAAATGGCGGTGCAGTCTGCGCTTTATTTGCTCGAACGAGCAGGACACCTCTCGCGTGAAGCGCCCGTCGCGCGCGGAGCACGTGCACCGCGTGGGATCGTGATGCTCGACAACGCTCCGATTGCATCGCTTCGCGTCGATCCCAGACAGGTCGCCGGACGGGCTGATCTGGAGCGACGTAAGCTGCGCGAGTTAATCAATCTCTGTTACACCGATTACTGTTATCGCGCGCACATTCTCAACTACTTCGGCGATCGCAATCACGATCGTCAATGCGGCACGTGCGGCAACTGTAGTCCCAAGCCGGCAGTGCCCGTCACATTGCAGGAAACCGCGCCATCCGTGGTTCCGAATTCAGAACCTCGCGCCCTCACGGACGACGAACTCCTGCGCGTGCGAAAAATTCTCGCCTGTGCGAAACGGATGAATGGACGCTTCGGCAAGAAGATCCTGGCAGCAACGCTGCGAGGCTCGGCGTCGAAGCAAGTGATGAGCGCGGGTCTCAACGAACTCTCGACTTATGGTTTACTGAGAGACATGCTGCACGACGAGATTCAGCTTTACGTCGACGCGCTGATCCAGGCGAGTTGCCTGAAGGTAAAAGGAGGCGCTTACCCAACAGTCTCCACTACTGATCTCGGCGACCGCGTGATGCGCTCCCAGGAGAGCGTGGAATTGAGTTTGCCGTAATTCCAATAGGATAAAGATATGAGACTAGCGCCAAGTAAATTTAGTATGGCAGCGGTTCTGTTAGTGATGTTTACTAGCGTGGTGGTGGGGCAGGAGGAAGTGCCGCCGCCCTGGGCCAGGTTTGAGCCTGAGGGCGCCGGGTTTTCCGTGCTCATGCCCGGTAAGCCGCAGGAGACGATCACGAAACGGCCAAACTACACTTTATATACTTACGCCATCACCTTCGGGCGGGGAACGTACGTCGCCACCTACAGCGACTACACACCAGAAGCGAAACTCGATCCCAACACTGCCCTTATCAAGAATCGCGACAAGTTCAACAAGAGCTTCGACGCGAAACTGCTCTCGAGCCGTGAGATCACCATTGACGGACACTCCGGCATCGAGTTCACCAGCGAAAGTCCGGCTGCGAACCTCAAGTCACAACTTTTTCTGATTGGAAATCGGATGTATCAGACAGCGACGATGATCTTCAAAGATGCGGACCAAACGCCGGGCGTCGAACGCTTCTTCTCGTCGTTCAAGTTCACCACCACGACGAAGTAAACGGCTATTTGATTACGCCCTGCAGCGGACTCGACGCGCTCGCATACAAACGCTTCGGCATCCGACCCGCGAGATACGCAAGGCGTCCGGCCTGAATGGCCAACTTCATCGCCGTGCCCATCTTTGTTGCATCCACAGCTTCGGCGATCGCCGTGTTCATCAGCACACCGTCGGCGCCTAGTTCCATCGCGATGGCCGCGTCACTCGCCGTGCCGACACCGGCGTCGACAATGATCGTCGCATCGGGAAGTTGCTCGCGCATGATGCGCAGGTTCGCAGGATTCTGCACACCCAAACCTGATCCGATTGGCGCCGCGAGCGGCATGATCGCAGCACATCCGGCGTCGAGCAGTTTCTTCGCCATGATCAGATCGTCGTTAAAGTACGGCAGGACGATGAAACCTTCCTTCACGAGAATGCGCGCAGCTTCGA
>JAICGQ010000192.1 GCA_025923035.1 Pyrinomonadaceae bacterium
ACAGCGCAGTGCCTTCAGTTTCATCGGTGTCGGCGAAGTCGAGTCGCTCCTCGCGTTTCGAATGCCAGTAGGCAGTTTGCCCACCGTTGCGTGCCGAGCGTTCGATATCGTTCGCGATCTCATACGCGCGTTTGTCCTTTCGCAGCGATAGAGTGAGGGCCAGTAACGCGCGGCCGTACGGCTGGAGATTTCCGCGTTCGCCGTAGATCTTGTCGACGTGAGTCGCTTCGACACCGCCTGACTCAGCAAGCGCATAGACCATGAACGCGCGTACTTCAGCGTCGAGCTGTTTGCCCTTATCGTCGGTACCCGCCGCAAGCATCGCTTCGAGTTTCGAACGACCGCGAGCTATGCGATCATCATCGACTTCGTATCCTGCTTGTTTGGCCAGCGTTAGACCGTCGACGACGTAAGCAGTCATGAACGGATCACTGGCGTCGTCTTTCCACCAGCCCCAGCCACCGTCGTCATGTTGAAAAGCGTAGAGACGATTACGTCCCTTCTCGACTTTCTTCTTCAAATCGTTACCGGTGCGAATCGAAGCTGACTGAACGTTCTTGAGCGCCTGCGAGACGATCACATTCGGCAGAAAACTCGACATCGTTTGCTCGGTGCAGCCGTACGGATACGTCGTCAGGTAATCAAGAGCACCAAACAACGCGCCCGCGATCGACGGCGCGACTTCAACTCTCAGTCTGCGGGAATTCAGATCCGCATTTCCGGGCAACTCGAGCGAGAACTGTTGTTCGGCATTTTCGTCGGTCGTGGTCCAGCGCTGGACCTTCGTCTCACGCAGGCCACGGGGAACGACGTCGAGCGTCAACTCGACTGCGTCAGACTCGGTATTCGTCAACGCCTTCGCCAGGAGTTGAATCTGGCCCGTGTGCGGCGCCGAGATCTGCCAGTCAACGCGATGCTCGCCTTGCTTATCGATCGTCACCGTCTGTTGCTCGGAACCGATCAGGTTCGCTCCGGCCACGGAGATCGAGATCTGCGTCGACTTCGCTTCCTTGAGATAGTTATGGACCACGCCCGAGAGCGTCACCGTATCCCCCTGCGTAATGAAGCGAGGCGTTTCCAAACGCAGGATCACGTCTTTTCGTGCGATGACTTTCGACGTCTTCACGCCGACTTTCAGATCGTTCGTTACTCCACGCGCGGTTGCACGCCAAGTTGTTAGGTTGTCAGGCAACTTAAACTTCACCGTTGCACGTCCATCGGCGCCGGTGATCGCACTCGGTTGCCAGAACGCCGTGTCGCGAAAGTCTTTTCTGATCATCGGCTGGACCTGGTCGCCCGAATTCTTGAAGTCAGCCAGTTGATACGATGGCTTGTTCTTCGCCAGGTCCATCGGTTTATCACCGGCATAGCCGATGAACGAATAAGAGATCGACAGGTGTGTCGCGACGGAGTTGTAACGCGTGCCGTAGAAGTGCTTGCGAATGTTTCCTGAGAAGTCGGGCGACAGGCTGTAGATCGCTTCGTCGACGACACCAAGACTCACTTCCGCGTTAGGTACAGGAGCACCGTCCGCATTGCGCGCCAGGATCGTGTACGACGCAGTCTCGCGCGGCTTGTACTCACTCTTGTTTGGTATCACTTCGAGGTCGAGCATCTTGTCGCGTGCGGGTACAACGAGCCGCTTGCTGTCGGTGAACATGTCGCCGTCGCGGACGAACGTCACACTCAGGAACACGTTCGGCGCGTAACTCGCTTCGATCGGAACGTCGAGCACGACTGTGTTGCCCGCTGATTTCACGAAACGCGTCGACATGACGCTCTCGACTTCAGTGGTGACGAGCAGGTTGGCGCGGTCGTGCGGCAGAATCGCCAGCACTCGCGCGGTCTCGCCGACGCGATACGACTTTTTGTCGGGAACGAGTTTTATCGAACCGTAGTTCTCGCTGAAATACGCACTGTCAGTCCATGGCGTATCAGCGCTGGTGATCCAAAGAAATCCGCCAATCGATCCGTATTCCTTGCCGTTGTCCTTGACGACGGTCTTGAGTGCGATGTTGCCGGGCGTGGTAATCGCGTGCCGGTACTTCGCGCGCCCCTGCTGGTCAGTCTTGAGGTCCACTGACGACAGTTCGCTTTCAACCATGCGGTAGTCTGAATCGTACTCGTTTGCTTTCTCCGTGACCTTTTCCCACGTGCGCAGGACCATCTTCAGCGAAAGGTCTGTAGCAACGGGACGGCCTTCGTAGTCAGTCGTCGTGATCTCGATATTGGCCGTGTCGCCCTTGGTATAGACGTAACGATCGGGCGCTGCGTGCGCGATGACACTGCCGCGCGTCGCGATGAGACTCGAACTCGCGTTGATGGTGCGACGCGATGCGTCTGTGACCTGCGCTTCGAGTTTGTATTCGAAATCCCAAATGTCGTCCTGGCTGCTTTGCGGAACCTCGAAGTCGACCTGGAGCTGGCCCGACGCGTCGAGCTTGCCCTCGCCTTGCGAAATCATGTCGCCGTAGTAGTTTCCGTACTGCGAGTACTCCTCATCGTCGTCTTCGTCTTCGGAGTTTTCGTAGCCGTAGTAGTAGGGGTAATAACGCGAACGATAGATGTAGTACTTAACTTCCGCATTCGCGACCGGTGCGCCGAAGAAATAACGAGCGCTGACGTCAAACTTCGACTTCGTTCCGGCCGCCACAAACCTCTGCGGCGCGGTGACGTTCACTTTGTATTCAGGCTTCTTGTATTCGGCGACTTCGAAAGTCCCGCTCGAACTTCCTTCTTCGGTATCGGCTTCGATCTGGTAAGTTCCCAACGGCGCTTCTTCGCTGAGCGACACTTCACCGGCGAACGTTCCATTGCTCGACAGGCGAAACTCCTGTTCCAACACGCGCGCATCGTTCGGATCTTTAACAGCGACGTTTACCGTCTGCGATTTCAGCGGTTTGTACCGGCCCTGCTCGTCCATCGCTCGCAGGATGCCTTTGAAATAGACCTTGTGATTCGGACGATAGATAGGTCGATCGGTGTAGATGTAGCCGTTGACGTTCTGTTCGCCACCTTCGTCATCGCTGAAGTAGTACGACTCCAAATCGGAGATTGCGAAGTTCTCTCGATGCGATGCGAAAACGACGTACCCGCTGTTGTCGACGGCCGGTATGTCGGCGTCGGGATCCGCCTCAACGTCTTGTTCTTCCTCGTCCTTCTTAATCCGTGCGCGAAATAGACCTTCGGCGTTGGTTGTGCCGGTCGAGATCGTGTTGCGTGCTCGCTGGATCGAGATCTGCGCGTTCGCTTGCGGCTCGCCCGTCACGCGATTGACTGCGTACACGAGCAGTTCGCCATTCGGGGATGACTTTTCAACCATCGCCAGATCAGTCACAACGACGACGGTGTACGCCCGCATATCATTCGCAACCGCTTCGACGAGATATACGCCGGGTTGCTGTTTGCCCAACGGGATCATGCGGCGATCGTATTCGTGTTCGAGCGTCGTCAACGGCTCGCGCCAGGTTGTGACCAACTGGTTCGGGTTCAACAGCGGAACGCGCGCGTAGTCGGCGACGTTGAGCGGCGTGCGGCGCGTGGAGTCGTCGGCACGAAACTTCTGATTGAACGATTTGCGCGTTTGTGTGTTCAACTGGCTGCGCAAGTAATCACGAAATCCGGAATAGGCCCACGACTTGATCGCGCGGAGTCTTTCCAGAAACGACGGTTTGCGTTGCAAGCTGGTAGTGACTTCTTCCTGCTCGTATTCACCCATCTGGTGCGGATTGCTGAGTTGCGAGAAGAAACGCTGCGGATCGTTGACGCGATAAACGCGGAAGTCGAGTTTGTCGATGCCGCGATAGTCGACCCACATGCGCGGGTTCTCGGACGAGCCGTAGGTGCGGTTCGTTGCGAGCGAGAAGAACGGCTTGACACTCGTCACCACCTCAACGTTCTCCGGAACGATGGGCTTCGCTTCCGACGACGCACTGCTGACGCGCGAATGGGCCAGTGCGAAGGCTGCGGCAATGACGAACAGGTAGATCAGAAACGCGCGGGGTTGGAGAGATTTCAGGTTGAAGCGGAACACGTTCATTCCTCCGATGTGACTTGCTGGCTGAGGATCTTCAGACGATAGAAACCAAGAAAGTTAGGATTGCCGGGCAGTGGCCGCCAGCGTTTGTTCGGGTGCTGGTCCAACACGGACAGCCGCACCTTTTTGACTTCGCCGGCGTCCTGTGGCGACGCGCCGGTGTGATAGACCACCCAGTCGCGCGCGTTCTCGCTGGCGAAACGGGGCTCGCCGAGAAAAATCATGACGTGATAAGGAAACTTCTGAACCCATGGTTGATGAAAGAAAAGCAGATCGCCGGGTTGGGCCTGCTGCCGATCGCGTCCGACAAACGTCGCGTTGAACATCTTGAGAGTCTGCGCATCGGCAAACTCGGAAAACTTATTTTCGGCAATATCGCGCGGCGTGTAGTTTCCCGGCACCGTTCGGAAGAGTTTTTCGCCGAGCGGCTCCGACGTCAGAGTAATCGGAACGTCCGACGCGACGGGGTCGTAGCTTTGGCCCATGCGCTGGTACCAGGCGCGGTCGTGCTTGCGAAACGATTCGCGCCACGCGAAACGCACGAGACCGGCACAGTCGCGCTGTTCCTTGTTCCATTCGTCGCTTAGTTCGTAAAACTGCATCTCGGCGATCCAGGTGAACCAGCGGCGAAAACTTTCGCGATCGTTGAAAGTGCGCAGTTCGGCGACGTCGGGTATCCCGTCGTGGTCCAGATCGGAATCCGGACCGGGTTCAGATCGTGTTAATCGCTTGTTTTCCGGTTGGCGTGGAGTGGCTGGTGTTGACGAAAGAAAACTTAAACCCGTTATAGATAAAAGGACTGGCGCCAGCAGTACGGGAAGGGCAATTAAAAGGACCAGCCGGCGCCGGGGGATTCTTGATAGTGCCAACATGCGCGGCATTATAGGTGGCCGCGTTGATTTGGGACAGGATATTGGTCACAGCTTCTGGTCCGGTTAGCCCTTTAGTTTCGAGTGGTTCGCTACGGTCACGGCCGATGTGGAAGCCCACAGTATCGTTTTCAGAAAGCTCAGCTAGAAGTTTGAAAACTTTGCAAAAGAAACAAAAAATTGGAGCCTTTGTGACAGCCGAATTGGACCATCCAGCACGCAAAAAAAGAAGGTTGCAAATTCCAGCGCTGGCGGGTAGATTGATTTGGTTGCGTACAAGGTAGTGGTCATCTCCCGACGACGGGCGTAACCCTGCCTTCACTTAATGCGGGGAGGAAGAAAACAGGTGCCGACCGGAACTTGCCCGGAATGTGATGCTGATGTCCATGTTGATTTGGACACGGACAAGGGCGAAATAGTGTCTTGTGAAGAGTGTGGGACTGATTTGGAAGTAGTAGGTCTCGATCCCGTCGAGTTGGACATCGTTGAAGAGGAAAGCCTCGACGAGGACGAAGACGAGGACGAATACTGAGACTGGAAATTGATCGGCAACGTGTTCATTTGTTTGCGGCGCGATACTCTGAACGGCTTTGCCGAAGGGTCAAACCACGCGGCCCCTCCACCCGGATCGTGTGGACCTGTCCATCTCGTCTCTTTTCCTCCGGTGGATAAAACGCCAGAACATACGCTGAGCTGACCTCTTCCGCCAAAGCTCGAAACAACGGGGCGTAATCCCGTTCGTTAGCGTAAACATTCCTCCCACCCGTAAGCTCCGCCAGCCCGCTGACATCCAGCGGCGTGGGCAGCGGCGTTTGTGTTGACGAAGCCATCACGCGCGAATATGACGGCAGCGTTACAACAAAGACGCTGACGTCTGCCGCATTCGCGCGTTCAATCACTGTCTCGGGCTTGACCGTGTCACCGACCGGAAAGCCATCCGTTACTACCAGCACCGCGCGCTTCATCAAGCGACGCTCGCGCGTGCGCGGCGCGCTGCGCACGAGTAGCCGGATCGCGTCGTCTACAGCGTCGTAAGTGTGAGTCGAGAGTCCGCTGGGTGCATCTTTCGTGATGCGCTCGAGTGATTCGTCGAGCTTGCTGGCGTCGGAAGTGAACTTTTGTAAAGTCTTTACCCTCATTCCGAACGTCATCACGGCGTACGACACCGGATGATCCGCGAGGTAACTCGAGAACGACTGCAATGCCGTCCGCAAGCGTCCAAGCTCATCTGACGTCATACTTCCTGACACGTCCAAAGCAAACACGATCGCCAGTGGCCGCAGTTCGCCCTGGCGCTTTTCGAGCTGGAAGAAGGCAATCTCCTGCGGGACGCCATCCGAGTAGATCTTGAAGTCTTCCGGTTTCAGGTTTTTCACCGGCCGGCCCATCGAGTCCATTACTGTGACGTCGACCGAAACCAGGTCGGTATCGAAACGCACCACGTCTTCCGGTTCCTGTTCGTTGGGAAAGACTTTCCGCGGTCGTTGTTGTTGAGGCGCGTCAGACGGGTTTTGCGGAACGCCGGGCGTGGCGAGGGTCATGAGCAGAAGGATGATCAGCGATGACTGCAGTAAAAAAGCCGCTGTTTTCTTCATCAAACCTCGCTTAGTAACGGCGTGCAAAGGATTATACGGAGGCGACCGAAGGAAGCAAACGGTGCTATGATTCGGCGCATCAATCTGGGGAAATCCGTCGTCTATACGTGGAGGACTGACCGTGAGATTCAACAAAACTGCCCTTGGCCTGCTGCTAACGCTCCTTATTACTGGCGTTGCGCTTGGTCAGGACAAGGACAAGTCGCTCGGCGGCATTAAAGGCAAGGTGCGCGTGGAAACCGGAACAGCGTCAGGAGTGACCGTCGTCGTCCGCCGCGGCGAAACCGAAGTCACGCGTGTCGAGACGACGAAGGGCGGCGACTTTACCGTCTCGCGCTTGAGTCCCGGACTCTATGGCCTGACGTTCCGCAAACCCGGATTAAGCATCGGAACCATTGAAGACGTCGAAGTTAAAGCCGGGAAGACCCGCTCACTTGGCGACCGGCTGATACTCACGATCGATGAAGGATCGATCGCTTTTCTGAGCGGCGCCGTTTTCAATGCAGACGGACACAGTGTTCCCGGCGCGAAGGTGGAACTCGCGCGCATACTTGAAGACGGAAGTACCAAGAAGATTGACGGGCGTCTCACCACCGAGACTGGTTCTTTCAAGTTTCGCCTCTCTCCGGACGCGGCGAAGTATCGCGTCACGGTTAAAACGGACGGCCGTGAGCCCGTGACCAAAGACGTGGACATCGACGGCGCCGCTGTTTATCGCGTCGCGCTCAACCTGCCTCCCAAACCCTAGTCGCCTGTGACCGAAGAGAAACGAGAAGAGTTTCTAACCGCAAAACAGCTTGCGCAGCACTTGCAGGTAAGCGAATCGACTGTTCGTCGCCTCGCGGCGAAACGACGAATACCGTCGGTACGGCTGACACCGCGAATCATTCGTTTCCATCTCGATGCGGTGCGTGAGGCGTTGGAGGTTCCGCGTTATCGCATCCGACACGGTGAGTACGCGGAGCGTGTCGACGACGCGCAAATGTCCTTTGAAGATCTGCTCCTGTTGAGCTGACGGGCGCCCCTAAGCTTGCTTGCGTGGCGCCGGGCGCGGCACGTTGAATTGGACCCACCTATCACCCTGCCTGATGTAAATCCTTGGCTCGCGAATCTTGAAGCCCTTTCCGAATTGTGGATTGGAGGCGAGAAACTTCTTCACTGTTGACTGATCGCCCGTGGCCACGCGCCACTTGCCGTCTTCGCGAACAAGATACTGCTGCGCGACGATCTTGCCCTCGGCCTGGATCGGGTTAACGATGCGTCCATAGAGTACCGTGTCGACGACGGCGAGGTTGCCCGACAGTTTTATCGCGCCGATGTCCATGCGATCGAGTTGATAAAAACCCTGGGCGCGTTGCAGTGCGCCGACGAAACGTTCGCGCGACATGCGACTCCGGGCCGAACCGGGCAACAGATCGTAAAGCGCGCTGTAGTTCTGCGACTTGAGTTGTTCGAACACACTCTGAACCGTGCTGCGAACCTCGGCCTGTGAGGCGTTGCCCGTCGCGGGCATTAAACCAAACAAGGCGATCAATACGAGAAAGCTAAGAGTCTTCTTCATCATCCTTCAACTTCTGCTTTAACTGTGCGCGGTAGTTAAGAAACGCTGCGCAGCCGCCGAGCGCTGCCGCTACAAAGGCGTTTTCGTAGTTCCGCTTGAACGCGAAGTACAACGTTACTACGCCACAAACTGCCGCCACGATCAACCAAAACGTCTTCACTTAACGGTCACCGGTAAGGTCAAATCCATCGTACCGGGAGCATAACAGACTTGATCGTCACATGCCTGGACGCGCAATTTGGCTGAAAGGTTGTGTTGGCCGGACTGAGCGGTCTTCGCGGCGGTGATTCGCACTTTGAGATCCGTCTCGCCTTCGTAAACAGACAGGGGCTGGTCGGGTGAGAACGAAAATTTCTTTGTCAGGCCGGTCGGGTAGGTAATCGAATCGACCGCGATTCCGGCCGCCGGCGTCAGATCGAGTTGCGTTGGGATCAGGTAAGGGAAGCTGGCGGGGTTCGCGTTTATGTGATAGCCGTTGAGGATCCTCAGGCGAACGATCGCATCGCCTGATTCGCCTTTGGCGAGGTTGGGAGCGATCGTCATCCCTCTGATGACGCCGACTGAAGTTACCTCAGGTCGCTGGTTGGTGTTTGAAGGTGGTTGGGATTTGTTACCGCCACACCCAACCACGATCAAACACAGGCAGAAAACGATTATTGATTTGTACACGCAGTTCCTAGTCAGCCGCCGCGGGAGCCGGATTCACGATCGAGGTTCCCACGCGGATTCGTTGAGCTCGCCTTACAAAATAGCGGAACAGCAGGCCCAGCGGCAAAAGCAGAAAGACGGTGACCGGAACCATGACGATCACAGCGCGGACCAGGAACAACAGGATCGCCGAGCCGAGATCGACCCCCATACCAACCGAATCTCGTAAGCTGCGTCCAAAGCCGCTTGTGTTTACCGTGATCATTCTCGGTGCTTCGATGTTGACGGTGATCGTCGACAGGCTGGAGCGGTTTGCGAGAAAACGTTTTCGACCTTCAAGCTTCTCGATGTCCGTCCGGACGTCGGCGATCTGGCGTTGGACCTCCATCGCGTCGGAAACTTTCCTGGCCTGCTTCAGGATTTCCGTGAACTGAAGCTCGAGTGCCTGTTGTGTGCGGATGCGTGCTTCGAGATCGATAAACTCTTCGGTGACGTCCTGCCCGGCGACGGCTTCTTCGCGAAGAGTTTCGGCTAGGCCGCGGATCTGGTCCAGTGCCGAGCCAAACCGCTCCGACGGGACACGCACGACGAGCTTG
>JAICGQ010000193.1 GCA_025923035.1 Pyrinomonadaceae bacterium
CGCAAGCGGAGATCAGCGACGGTCTCGGTCGGCGACCCCGCGGTGGAATTGTTTTTCGAAGTGCATGGTCCACCAGCGACACTGATCGTCTTCGGTGCAGGTCACGTCAGTATGCCGCTTGTCAGCCTGGCCCATGATCTCGGACTCAAAACCATCGTCGTCGATGGGCGACCGCGGTTCGCGACGCGCGAGCGCTTTCCCGAGGTCGACGAGTTACTGATCGGCATCCCGTCCGAAATCGCGCAAAATCTCCCCTACAACTCGTCAACCTTCGTCGTGCTCACGGCGCATGATTACAAGTACGATCTACCGGTACTCAAAGTGGTTTTGCCTGCCGGCGCTGCTTACATCGGACTGCTCGGCAGCAAACGACGCGGCAAAGCGATCAAGGAGTTTTTGAAAGACAGCGGAATGAACGATGCGCTACTCGATCGACTGCACGTCCCGACGGGCCTCGACATCGGCGCCGACAGCGCCGCCGAGATCGCGTTGAGCATCCTGGCTGAAGCAGTCGCGATTAAAAGCGGCCGTCGCGGATCGTCGTTGAGAGAAAGAGAATAGCTACGCGATGCCCGTGCTTTATAGCGAGAAGCTGCTGGACCACTTCCGTCACCCGCGCAACTACGGCGCGCTCACGTCGCCCGACGTCAGTTACGAAAGTTTCAATCCACTGTGCGGCGACCGAATCAGAATTGAATTGAAAATCGAAAATGCATCGGTGCAGGAAGTCAGATTCAGAGGCGATGGTTGTGCAATCAGCATCGCGGCGGCTTCTCTTCTCACTGAATTGATACTCGCCACCGGAAATCCAACGATCACAGACGATCAGCTCATTGCGGCGCTCGAAAGCGACATCAAACCCGCTCGCGTCCAGTGTGCGTTACTTCCTCTCGAAGCGCTGCGCGCGGGATTGAAGAGTTAATTCCAGCGATCTTTATCGTTCGGGTGACGGTCGCGCGCGTCCTTCACCTTTTGCGCCACGAAACTCACAATCGCGTAACCCGCCACAAAAGCCACGATCAGCGACGCCCACATCAACCACTTGTTTGAGATAACGTCACCTCCTTGCCGGCGTCCGAGAACGCCACCAATTCCACGCCGGGACAATCAGGACACTCGCCCTCGTCAAGCACGAATTGCACTCCGCAGCGCGGGCAGTACGAGACCGAATCGCCGTCACGCTCCGTTGGACCAAGAACACCCTTGAACCGATCGACGCGCTCGATGAGCGACAAACATGAACGCAGTTGCTGTGCGTTCATCCAGTCGATCGTCTCTGCCGCTTTCGCATCGTTGATTTCGTGCTTCAGCGGATGCTGCAAGTCGAGCACAAAACTGCGGACAAACTGCTGTTCGCCTGGTCCACCCAACACAGTCGCCACCGCAATCGGACTGAACTCCGCGAGCAGGTTCTTCGTGAGGACGTCTGCGGCGCGCATCGAAACCGGCGGGCAGACAATCATCTTGATCAGATTCTCAAACCGTTCCTGCGACTCGGCGGGAAAGAACCTTCGGTGCGCCGAAAAGAACATGATCGCGATCGACACCGCGAACAGGACCATCGCCCCGGCGACCGGGATGATCATTTGTTCCAGACCAAATAACGACGCCAGGATCGGCGCGCCTACGAAAAGGAAGACTAATAACATCGCGCCCCAGAACCGGATTGAATCTATCTGCTTCTCAGCTTCGTTCCAGAGTCTTGTCACCCGCTTCTCGTCAAACCGTTCTGAGATCCACGACTTGACGAGCGCCTCGCGTTTCGAAACCTTCGCTTCGCTTACTTTCCCGATCACACCGGCAAGCGCTTTCGCCTGTTTCGGGGTGGCGCACTTCGCGAACTTCTGCCCGTTGATGACGAGATAAGCTCCGTCAGTCGCAACTTTCGTTATGGCCGAAAAAGAAATGAACTCGCCGGTTTGCGTTGTGGGACGTGCGCCTGACGGGAGCGTTTGTGAGTTGAAGGCGCAAACACCCGATGGCGAGATCGAGATCGGCAACAAGTGCGACAGAAAGATTCGACCCGGCGGAGGCAGCGGGTTCAGAATCAGGATCGCGCCGTTGGCATTTCCCAGCCACGAGATCGGCGTGCCCAGGCGCCAGCGCTTACCCGATGTGGACACAAACGCCACCGACTGCTTCTTCACCCAGATCAAACACTCTGTGAAGTACAGCAGAGCCAGGATGAGCAGCAGCGTCTGGCCGTCAGTTATGAAATCTAACACGGATGATTACGCGGTCTTTTCGCGCGAGAAGATTCGCTTGAACAACGCTCCCGCGCCTACTGCTACCGCCACGAGCACTTTCCACAGCCACTTGAATACACCGCCCTTCGCCATCGCAGCGACGCCACCGCCGACGATCAGCCCGGTCAATCCGTAAGCCGCCATCTTGTCGCCCTGTCGAAACTCGGCGTACTTCTGTCCTTGAACATATTCGAAACCCGCCAACATCGTCTTGAACTTCGGCAGCGCATCCGCCAGCGTCGCCGGGTCGGTAACAAGCGTGACTTCCATGACGCCGCCACGACCGAGCAAACGAGTGTTGTAATTGACGAACGGCTGTCCCTCGCTCTCGCCTCTCACGGCCCATTCGAGATTGTTCGTCTGTTCGTTGTAACGCGGCGGTGTTTCCCAGCCGATGATCGTGAGCGTGGGCCAACCACGTCGTCTGCGTTCATCGTTTCCTCTTGCTGTGCCTTCCCTGATCGATTGGAGAATAGCGTTCGAGTCGAGTGAGGCTTTTTCGTCGTCTTTAACGTAGCCGACCGCGTCGTATTCAAACACCGCGTACCATTCTTCACCCGACGGCGCCACAAAACCGAGTTCCCTGCCGGTCGTAGGGTTCTGCATCATCTCCATCATCAAGCGCGTGTCGTTGCCGGCGGCAAAGACGTAACCCTGCGGCACTTTCACTTGTGCGGTCGTGCCGAGATCGCCAACCGCGGGGCCTTTCTGAAAATTGACCTCTTCGAATGCTTCCCAGCTCGGTCCGGCCGGAGATGGTGAGGGCTCCGCTTCCGCTTTCTTCTTTCGATTGTTGTTTTGGCCAAACGCGATGAACGCGGAAATGCACACGATAATGAGAACGACGAGACTGCGCTTTTTCATTTGATACCTCCTGGGGCTGAGCTGACCTGGGACAGGGCGGCGCTAGCTGAAATGGGTGACAACAGTGAAGCGACTGCGACGGAGATCGGAAGGTCGCGAAGCAGTCGGGGATGGACCCCATTTGGGTCCGCGGGCGAGTATACCAACCTCGCCTGTTTGTTGGGAATACTTTCATTCAGACCGAACGCTGCCAAAGTGACGCGCTGTATCCATCAATCTGGTGAAGTACACGGACTCCAACAATCGCCTCAGATCCGCGTTTTTTCTCAATGAAACGCCTCACTTGTACCAGATCACCACACTGGCACACAGGTCGCACTAGCGACGACGCTCGCACTCCCGGAGCGTTGTGACTACTTGTTGGCTCTAGCCCCCGATGGAGAAACTGATGTCTCGCCCCCTCTGGAAACAGAACGCCTTTAAACGATTGGTGACTGCCGCCGTGCTCCTCTCACTCTGCACGGCGCTGTTTGTCTCCACGAATTCGAAAGCGAAAGCCTCAGGCAATCTATTGAACGTTGCGACCAGCAAAATGTCGCCCGACTTGCGCCAGCTACTTCTCTCCGGAAACGGCGACCAGCGCGTCAAGGTCATCGTGCAAACGAAACCGGCCGCTCCTGCGGGACTGCTCAGCGGTTTGCTCGACACGGTCGGCGGACTGCTCGTCAATGTCCTTTCGAACCTGGATATCCGCATCATCGAGACTACGGTTAACACGCTCGACGACATCGCAGCCGATCCGGACGTCACCTACGTTTCACTCGACGTTCCAGTTCGCGCCTCGGGCCACGTCACAACCACAACCGGCACACAGCTCGTGCGCGCACGCAAAGGTCTCCTCGGTCTGCCGGACGAACTCGACGGCTCCGGCATCACGATCGCCGTGCTTGATTCCGGCATCGACGCCAAACACAAATCATTCGCTGTCACCGGAAAGATCAAGTTGAGCAAAGACTTCACCGGCGAGAACCGCACCGACGATCCGTGGGGTCACGGAACGCACGTCGCCGCGATTGCGGCCGGTGATGGTGCCGCAACAAACGACGCCTACGAAGGCATCGCGCCGGGAGCCAGTCTCCTGAATCTGCGCGTCCTGAACTCCGAAGGCATCGGCTCAGTTTCGGGCGTGCTTGGCGCGCTCGACTGGTTGATCGCAAACAAGAATAACTACAACGTTCGCGTCGTTAACATGAGCCTCGGCACGCGCGCGATAAGCTCGTACGAAGACGATCCGCTGTGCAACGCGGTGCGCAAGCTGGTTGATTCCGGCGTCGTCGTGGTTGCAGCCGCGGGAAACTGGGGCAAAGACGAGAACGGTCAGAAGGTTTATGGCGGAATTCACAGCCCCGGCAACGATCCTTCGGTGATCACCGTCGGCGCCAGCAACAGTTTCGGCACCGACGCGCGCGATGAAGATGGCGTTACGAGCTTCAGTTCGCGTGGTCCCACACGCAGCTATTCAACCGACGTCTACGGTCAGAAACACTACGACAACCTGATCAAGCCCGACCTCGTCGCGCCGGGCAACAAGATCATTTCCGCCGAAGGACTCAACAACGGTCTGATCAAGAAATATCCCGAACTCGCGACGAACAAGTATTCAACCACCAACATGAAGCTGATGTACCTGAGCGGTACGTCGATGTCGACGCCGATGGTTGCCGGCGCTGCGGCGCTTCTGTTGGAAACGAACTCCAGTTTGACGCCCAACCTCGTCAAGATGCTGTTGATGTACACGGCGCAACCACTCGACGGCTTCAACACCTTCGATCAGGGCGCTGGTCAACTCAACGTTGCGGGTGCGGTCAGTCTCGCGAAGATCGTTCGCGGCGACTTGCTGGGCCTGCTGAAACCGACCTTTGGATCCAGTTTACTGACGCAGTCTGCTCCTGCCCCGCAAACGACGATTTCCGGTTTCACTTTTCCCTGGACTCAGGGATTGATACTCAAGCGCGCGACGATCACCGGTAAGGATCTGATTCTCAAGTATCAGGTGAGTTACGGCAAAGGTTACGTGCTCGGCGATGGCGTGAACGAAGGACTCACTTCGCAAAGTCTGAATTACAACATGTGGGTGCGTTCAGTCGTGCTTGGCAATTACTTAATGAGGAGCGACGGCTCGGCGCTGTTTGGCGGATCGCTGTTCTTCAGCAACGTGCTCCTGCTCGGCGACGGCTTCGCACTCGGCGATGGTTATGCGATGGGTGACGGCTACGCGATGGGCGATGGCTTTGCGATGGGCGACGGTTACGCCATGGGCGACGGTTTTGCGATGGGTGATGGTTTTGCGATGGGTGATTGCTCACTCGGCGATAGTGGACCGGGCATGAAGTAGATCACTGTTTCGTGCGGAAGATGAAGAGACTGCGAGAAAACCTGGCAGGTACTTTCATGTGGCTGGTCGTGGCGACAGGCGCCACGGCCTGCCTCTATGTGACGTACACCTTCCCGCCGGGCCGGATCGACGGCTACTTACTGTTACTCGCAGTCGTGACCGCCGTGATCGGCTCGCGCATTGCGATTCGAATTCCCCAGATAAACGTCAACATCACTGTCGATGACACATTCGTTTTCACCGCACTGTTGCTTTACGGCGGCGAAGCAGCGGTGCTGATCGGCGCATTTGCCGGTGTTTGTTCGGCCCTGAGAATCAGTCGCAAAGTGCGGACTGTCGCGTTCGGCGGCGGAGCGCTCGCGTGCGCAGTGTTCGCCACTGAAACCGTTCTGAAGCTAGCGTTCGGTTCGACGACGAACCTGATGCACGGCGATGCGGCAGTTGCTGTAACCGCGCTGTGTGTGATGGGCATGGTCCAGTATCTGGTCCACACGATAATCGGCGCCATCGCCAGCGCGCTGAAGTCGCAGCAATCGGTTTGGTACGTTTGGAGTCGAAACTTTCTCTGGATCTCGATCAGTTACTTCGCCGGCGCTGCCGGCGCAGGATTCATCGTCAGCAGCATGGGCACAGCGCGGATCTGGGCCTTGCTGGTCTGCATCCCGATCATCATCATCGTCTACTTCAGCTACGACCGTTACATGCGCGAAGTCAAAGCATCCGCACGATACGCCGAAGAAGCCGAACGCCGTCGCGCTGAGAGCGAACACGAACGCGCCGAACAAGCGGAACGTCACGTTCAGGAACTGAACAACTACATCGTCGAACAGGAACGCATCAGCCGCGTGCTGGAAGAAACGAAGGAACACTTCCGTCACGCCGCGTTTCACGATTCACTCACGGGACTGCCGAACCGGGCGATGTTTACCGAACTGCTGAAAGCCGAGATCGAGAGTGCGAAACAGAAGCCCGAGCACCTGTTCGCGGTCCTGTTTCTCGACCTCGATCGTTTCAAGAACATCAACGACAGTCTGGGCCACACGTACGGCGACCTGTTGCTCGTCGCGTTTGCCGAACGGCTCGAACGCACACTGCGCCCGATGGATACGCTCGCGCGTTTCGGCGGCGATGAGTTTGCGATTCTGATCAGCGGAATGAGCAATGCGACCGACGCCGTTCGCGTGGCGCAGAGAATTCAGGACGAACTAAAACAGCCGTTCGTGCTCGACAAGAATTCCGCGTTCGCAACGTCCAGCATCGGCATCGCGCTCAGCTCCACCGGCTACGACAAACCCGAAGACATTCTTCGCGACGCCGACATCGCGATGTATCGCGCGAAAGAAAACGGCAAGGCGCGTTACGAAGTTTTCGATCAGGCGATGCACGCGCGCGCCGTTTCGCGTTTGCAACTGGAGAGCGATCTTCGTGAAGCGGTCGAACGGAAGGAATTCTGCGTTTACTACCAGCCGATCGTTTCACTGCAAACCGGTCGCTTGACAGGTTTCGAAGCGCTCGTGCGTTGGAACCATCCGCGACGTGGCCTGGTGTCGCCGCTGGACTTCATTCCGGTGGCTGAAGAAACGGGTTTGATTGTTCCGATCGGCGAGTGGGTGCTGGCCGAGGCGTGTACTCGCGTACGTGAGTGGCAGGTGGCGTCGCCGAGTCATCGTTCGTTGAGCCTGAGCGTGAATCTTTCGGCGCGACAAGTGGAACAGGCTGACCTGCTCGAACGAATCCACGAGGCGCTGGAAACCAGCAAGTTGAATGCGCACTGTCTGAAGCTGGAAATCACGGAAAGCGTGGTGATGGAAAACGCGGAAGCGGCGACGTTGATGTTCAAACAACTGCGATCGCTGGGTGTGCAGTTGAGTATCGACGATTTCGGCACCGGCTATTCGTCGCTCAGCTACCTTCACCGTTTCCCGTTAAACTACCTGAAGATCGATCGCTCGTTTGTCAGCCGTCTAACGACCGACAACGATAACGCCATCGTGCGTACGATCTCGACGCTGGCGCGCAACCTGGGCATGGAAGTCATCGCGGAAGGAATCGAGACCCAGGAACAGTATCAACAACTGCGACTGCTCGGTTGCGAATACGGCCAGGGATTTCTCTTTTCGCAACCGGTCAATTGCGAGGCGGTACTTCATCTCCTGGCCCAGGACGCGCATCGCGACTCGTCTCCCGACCTGCACTTCGGTCCAGTCGCAGCGGAAGAAGAGGTTACAGTCGGCTACTCGATGTAACGCGGATTTGCTACCATGGCCGCATGCGATTTTTGAGTTTGAAATTAGTTGTTGCCCTCGTTCTTACAACGTTAGTAGTTCCACAATTTACGCTCGTCCGAGCGCAGAACGCAGCGGCCGATGTAGTGCTGGTGCTGCCGTTCGAAAACACCTCCAGCCGCGCTGAATACAATTGGGTTGGCGAGAGTTTCGCCGACGCTCTCTCGGAACTTTTAGCGAAGCCCGGGCTGGTCGTGCTCTCGAGTGACGAGCGCGAACTCGCGTATCAACGTCTGCGTCTGCCGAAGACCGTCATCGTGTCGCGCGCGACAGCGATTAAACTCGCGCGACAGGCGAAAGCGACGATGATCGTCGTCGGCAGTTACTCGGTGACGCCGCCGCAGGCGTCCGCGCCTGCACCCGCCGCAAACGGCGAAACACAGGAAAAGGCGCCCGCAGATGGTTACGTGCAGGTGACGGCGCGAGTGATCAAAGTCAACGAAGGCCGCACGCTGGGCGAGGTGATGGACGGCGGTTGGGCCACGCGCCAGTTTGATTACGGCGGTGCGCTAACGACGCTGCAGGAAATTCACGGGCGGCTCGCGTACCAGATTCTTTACCAGCGCGACAAAGCGCTGCCGTATTCGCAGAACCAGATCGTTCAGGAAGCCACCAAGATCCCGCAGAAGGCTTTCGAAGCTTACGTGAAGGCGGTCCAACTCGACCTTCGCTCGGAAACGCGAATCAACTATCTCAAAAACGCACTGCACTACTACGGTGAGGCTCTCGGTGGCATGGTCTACCCGCAGGCCGCGTTCGAACTCGGCATGAGTTACATGAACCTCGGCAACTGGAAAGAAGCGACTGAGTACTTCTCGAAGTTGCAGAAGAAAGAACCGCATTACGCGGAAGCTGCGTTCTACGCGAGTCTTGGTTACGCAAAGTTGGGAGATAATGGCCGCGCACTCGCGACGATCGTTCCGCTTTCCAGCGATCTGCCGTTGATTGGCGTCTACAACAATGCCGGCGCAGTTGCAGTACAAGCCGCGCGTGAAAACAAGAACGACGCTGAACGCAAACGCCTGCTGGCGCAGGCCAGCGACTTTCTCGCTCGTGCTTACGAATCCGCGCCGACGGATCAGATGGTCCGGTTCAATTACGCGTACGCGTTGTTCCTGCAAGGGAAATACACGGAAGCTGCGGAACATCTTCGGCCGGTGATTACGAACGATCAGCGCGACGGGCAGGCGTATTTCCTGTTTGCCAAGTCGCTCGGGAAGAGTGGCAAAGCCGAGGCGGCAACCGCGGCTGACGACCAGGCTCGCCGTTACCTGCAAACGTCGTATGCACGTTGGGAAACTGAGTGGCAGAAGTCGCAAACGACGAGCGGTGTCAATGTGCGGATGCGGCAGGTGTTGAACCCTGAAGAGCTTATCGCCGCAACGAGGCCCAGGCCGGACGGCACCGCGGAGACGCCGAGTTCAGCAACCCAGGATCTCCTCATCAAGGCGCGAGATCTTTATCAGGCGGGTCGGGACGACGAAGCACTTCCGGAGCTGCATCGCGTCGTGATGATCGAACCGACAAACGCCGAGGCCTATCTGCTGAGCGGCCGCATCAACCTGCG
>JAICGQ010000194.1 GCA_025923035.1 Pyrinomonadaceae bacterium
CGCGAGTTCGCGTTGAAGAAGCTTCAGCGAAACAAACATCGCGCGAACGACGCCTTGCTGTGGTTGCAACGAGAATTCGCCGAGGATGTCGCGTCGGATTGGAGAAACGACATTGAGCCGGATCGTTTTGCCGGGATCTTCTTTGCGTCCGTGAAGCGACTCGATGGGAATGTCGGAAGGCTTTTCGAGTCGCAGTAACAATGAATCATTCGCCTGCGTTCCGAGTTCACTGGCGAGACCTTCACTGATCAATACATCGCGATTCTGGGGCGTGCCGGTTCCCACTTTTCCCAGGCCGTGGAATAACCAAAAGCGTTCGTCAACACCGTAAACCTTCACGCCTCCGGCACGCCGGTGACTTGACTCGTGTTCGACCACACCTTCGAGTGCGATCAGCGGCGCGCCGCCGACATCCGCCGCCAGGTGTTCGCGGAAGAAACCAGTCGATGCGACGATGTGATCCGTGTTGCCGAGTCGTTGCGAAACCAGATCTCTCAAACTTCCACGAACCGACGCGCCGATCAGCAACGCACCTGCGAGCACCGCAACGGCCGTCGCCACGCCCAGCACTACGACGAGATTCGTCTGCCAGTAATAGGCCAGCCCGCGTTGTAGAAGACGTGTGGTCCGCATCACACTCTTTCGAGATGTTGGTTTTTTAATTCGAAACGTTGGCCAAAGCGGGCGGCGAGTTCGGAGCTGTGAGTGACCACGATCAGGATCGTCTGCGACTCACGATGAACGTCGAGCAACAGGTCCGCCACGACCTGCGCTGATTTCTGATCGAGATTACCGGTGGGCTCGTCGCACAACAGGAGTTTCGGCTTCATGATCAAAGCGCGTGCGAGTGCGACGCGTTGTTTCTCGCCGCCGGAGAGTTGCGCCGGCCGATGATCGAGTCGTTCGCCGAGACCGACGTGCTTAAGTAATTCAGCGGCACGGCCCGGTGTGTCGCCGTTGGGAGTCGAGACGAGCGTTGGCGTCAGCACGTTTTCGATGACCGAGCATTGCGGCAACAGGCAGTGGTCCTGAAACACGAAACCGATCTGCTGGTTGCGAAACGCGGCGAGCTGTTTGGGGTTTAGTAGAAACGGATCCTGACCGCTGAGTTTGATAGTGCCGCTCGATGGCGGTTCGAGTGCGCCGAGCAGGTAGAGCAGCGTGCTTTTGCCGCTCCCCGAGGGACCCATGATCGAAACCGCCGATCCGCCGGGCAGCGAAAGCGAGACATCGGAGACTATTCGCAGCGGACCAGCGGGAGTGGAATACTCTTTCGAGACATTCTCAACCTCGAGCAAGCCGCACCTCCTGCGTGACAGATTCTGTCGGGTTCATGACGCTCTCGTACGCTGCCAACAATCGATCTGCCATGTGTGCGGCGCTGTAGCGCTCACGCACGCCACGAAAACCATTCGCGCCGAGCTCTTCGGCGAGTTTTCTGTCACGCGCGATCTTAAGAATGCCTGCGGCAAGATCTGCCGGGTCGTCGGGTTGGACCAGAACTCCGCCGCCCGTTGATTCGACGATCTCGGTGAACGCGCCGCGACGCGGTTGGACCAGGGGTACGCCACACGCCATCGCTTCGAGCAGGGAAACACCTTTCGGCTCATCGTATGTGGCGGGCAACGACATCACGTCGAGCTTTCGCAGGAACGCGATCTTGTCGGCGCGATCGATCACTCCGTGATATTGAAACTCGTTCGCGAGTCCCGCTTCCGCGAGGTGTCGTTGAACCTCGGCGAGATACGGTTTGCAATCGGCGGCCATGTAGCCCGCGACCTCGAGTCGCGCCGCCGGCAGTTCTTTGCGCACAAGACGATATGCTTCGGCGAGCACGTGCAATCCTTTTTCCGGAGCCACCCGACCGAGAAACCCGACCGTAAAAGGGCGATTGCTATTCGCCTCTCTCAAATCAAACCCCTGCGGGTTGATTCCGAGCGGCACGACGTGGATCTTCTCGCGCGGAATGCCCAGGTAACGCGGCATAAACTCCGCGTAATACTCGCTCACCGACAGAAACGCATCGACGTTTTCAAGTTGACTGCGTATCAGGCCGAGCGCCTGCTCGCGATACGGCTCAGTCAACCCGTCCAGAAACAGATCCTCGCCCTGAAGCGTGCAAACTATCGGAGCCTTCAAAGCTTGTTTAAGCGGTTTCGCGAGACTGATCAGCAGCGCATACGGCAAGTTGACGATGTCCAACGGCGGTTCGTTCTTCAGCCAGTCGATCAGCTTGCCGATCTCTTTCCGCTGGAAACCGTCTTCGCCTTTGAGCACCGAGACAGTCATCTCGCCCAACATCTTAGGGTTCGTCGAGATCGAACGCCGCGAAGCGAGACTCAACACGAAGCTCGAATCCCAAATGCGGTCGAGCCATTTCGGTGTTTTGCGAAAGACAGGAACGTATTGTTCAAGATAGGCGCTGATGCCGCCGAGGACGACGTGATCGCGGCTGACGTTTGGTTCGTCAGTGAATGTCGGCGTGTAGACGGGCAGCAGCATCACGTCGTGCTTGCGCGCGATCAACTCGGTAGCCATTGCGTTGTCGCGCAAACAACTACCGCAATACATTCTGCCCGCACCGCCTGTGAGATAAAGAATTCTCACTTTAAGACTCTCACGCTCCTACTGCCTGTTGAAACGCCCTGCGGCCGTAAAGGTGTTCGAACAGATTACCTTCATGCGGCTGATCCCAGCTAACCTGGTTCGTCGGCATCGCGCCGATGTTCAAACGATCGATCTGCGGTGACGAAACAAGATTTTGGATGAAATCCGGATCGTGCGTTATGGCGGTTACTACGAGACTCGACTCGAGAAGGTTCGGCAGGTCGGATTGTTGAACCTGCACCACGCTGGCAAACGGAAACAAAAACTCTTTCTTAGCCAGCGGATGATCCACGTCGCATCGAATGACCGTCGGCAGCAGGTACGAGCAGTTGTTCCAGACTGCGAGACGCTCGGCGTCGCGATGCGCCGCGGTCACATCGCGTGCCTCATCCAAATTTTGATCGATTATGGAATTGATCCGGCTCGCAACCTGCGGATCGACAAACGGCGCGATCTTCGCATCTTCGTCATCCGCTGCGCGCGGAACGATCCGCGCCAACCGCTCCGCCAGCGCCTCCGCAATCTCGTCAGCGTGTTTCGGCGTCCACACCGCGGACGCGTTAACACAAGAGCGACCGCCGTTATCAGCGATCGACGCGATGATGACGTCGAGATACTTCTCCCATTCGTCAACACAGTCGTCGCCGATGATTACCTTGCTATAACCTGGTCCATGTATCTCGACCCGCGGATCGTTGGCCCATGCCCCAGTCGTCGACGAATCGCCGAAGAGCAGGGAACGCCCGCAGTTACGGAGAATCTCACCTGCGCCGCCATGGTCGGCCGGGTAAAAACTAAACGCCTCACGCGGCGCGCCCGCCTTGATCAAAGCCTGAATGATGCGGTACGGCGTCCAGGGCTCGGCGCTTCCCGGTTTCAAAACAAGCGGAGTGCGCAGCGCAAACGACGGAATCCAAAGCGAATGCACACCCGGCGAATTGTTTGGCAGGACCGCGCCTAACGACTGCGTCCGCGGATAGAAACTCAACGAGTTGCCTTCGTGCGTGCCGAAGCCGCGATCGAGTACTTCCCAATCGACGTTCCTCGTGAGACCGTTGAGCACGCTCTCCATGTTCGACAGCATGCTTTTGATCTTCGACATGTTTCGTCGCGCGAGCACGTACGGCATGCCCGTCGTCGCGGAAACCTGGGCCACGTAGTCTTCAGCCGTTTGTGAAGTATCACCGAGCGGTAGTGAGTCATCGGTGAAGTGCTCCGCCGCACGCGAACAGATATCGACGAGATCGCAAGTCGTGAACTTGCTCAAACTCGCACGCGCGATCTCCTGCCGCGACAAATCGCGGCGAATCAATCCCGCGTTCGCCTGACTCACTTCGACAAACGTCTCGCGCGTTCGATGATGCGGCACGCGCGCGACGTCCAGACTCGTGTACGGCTCACCCTGACGAAGTATCGGAATATGAAGCATGTGTTTATTTCCAATTTCCATTGCCGATTTCCAATTGAACGTTACCACAATCGGCAGTCGGCAATCGCCCATCGGCAATCAGTAAACCCCTTCAACCACGTTGGCCTGGAGCTTGGAAAACGGTCGTACGTTACGCACGCCGTCCCACGGATACATGTCGCACGGCGGCTCGCGTTCTGCTTCGTCGCGCTCCAGAAAACGCGGCATGAAAAACTCTTTCGTCAAGGTCGTCAAACGAACACGACCGGTTTCGCCGTAGCCCACGATGCGATCGGGTTCCTCAGGATCGACAACTTCAACCATCGCGCGCGGCCGCGGCGGATAATAAATGATCGCGTAGTTGTCTTTCGGATCGCGTGGCTTATGGACGGCGAGCCCCATCAGCGTGTTGCCGTACGTCGGCGCGAAGTACGCGCCTTCGAGCAGTTCTTCGACCGCGAAGCGGTGAAACTGCGGCGTCATCTCGGTGCCGCCGCAAAACACACCGGTGATTCCGATCTTCTTCAGCGAGACTTTCTCACACAGTGCTTCGAGCAGTTTCGGCGTGGTGAACAGGCAACGAATGTTATCGTGCGCGCGCAACAGCGTGAGACCTTGTTCGATCACGTGTTGCTTGTACTGCTCGGCCATCTTCGGCTGGCCCATCTTCAACAGCTTGATGACCCAGCGCGGATCGAGATCGACCATGAAACAGATACCGCCGCGATACTGCGCCAGGTGTTCCACCGCGAGCCGCAACCGGCGTGGACCAGTTGGTCCTAACGACAGCCAGTCCGAGTCTTTCGGGAAAAACTCTTCCGGCAGGGTGTCGCTGAACGCTTCGTAATCGAGGCGGAAATCTTCGATGTTGATGCGCGACTTCGGTACTCCGGTGCTGCCGCCCGTTTCAAACGTGTAGACAGGCCTGCCGGCAAAGCCTTTCGGCACCCAGCGTCGCACTGGGCCACCACGCAGCCACTCGTCCTGGAAAAAACCGAAGCGGGAAAGATCGTCGTAAGTTTGAATCTCTTTTCGCGGGTCCCAGGAAAGATTTTTGGCGTATTCGAGCCAGAACGGACATCCGGTTTCGGGATTGAAATGCCAGGCAATAACTTCCCGAACCCACGCGTCAAGTGAATTACTTGTTTCGGGTTTCATCAGTGTTTAGGGAATGGTCTTTTCAGTTTCTCGGAGCAAGTCAATGAAACGGGGATCGGTGCGCAGCCGCGCCAGGTGCGGATCGACGCGCACGAAAGTGAAACCGACGGCGTGTTCGCGCTCGGCTTTTTTGAGCCAGCGGAAAGCGTTCTCGAAATCATTGATCAGCGTGTAGATGATGGCGATCTCGTAAGCCGTCACCCACTGTTGATTACGCTTGCTGATGATCTCTTCGAGAATCGTTTTTGCTTCTTCATGCTTTCCGATCGCGGCGAGCACATGCGCGCGTTTGGCGTGTGTCGTCGGCGTGTCGCCCGCAAAGCTTCGTTCCTGCTCAAACGCGGCCATCACTTCGTTGTGCATACCCTTCAGTTCGTAGGCCCAACGCAGGACAGTGTGGGCGGCAACGGCGCCGGCGTCGAGTTCGAGTGCTTTGCGACACTGTACGATGCACTCGTCAAACTTCCCGGCGAGAAACAGCACGTTCGCAACTGCTGTCGCAATCACCGCAGACTGGGGCGAGATTTGTCGGGCGCGTTCGATCTCCGCGTACGCTTCATCGTGACGGCCCATGGCCGACAAACTGTAGGCGTACCAGCGATGGGCCACCTGGTTGCCGGGTTTCAATTGAATCGCTTTGCGTAACTCGCGCTCGGCGGAAATCCAGTCGCGATCGTAGTGAAGTTTGACAAAACCAAGCGACGCGTGCGCTTCCGCCAATTGCGGATCGGCTTCAACTGCCGCCAGCGCCGATTCTTTCGCGCGTTCCCAGGCGTCTGCGGGCGCCGGTTCGACGTACCAGTTCAACAGTGCGTAGCAGTCGGCGAGCTCGGCAAGAGCAACGGCGAAGTCCGGATCGAGTTCGACGGCGCGTTCAAGTCGTTCGATCGCATTTCGCAAACCGTCCGCAGTGCGTCGCGTGGCGTAATAACGTCCCGCGGTGTAGAGCTGTCGCGCTTCCTCGTTTTCGCCGGTCTTTGTTTCCGGTGACGGGATCGCGATCTGAGTCGTGATCGGCGCGATGTGCTGGCCGCGTTTTCGTCGTCGTTCCCTGGCGACGCTGCGCGCCGGTTTCCGCTCGAGTGTCGGGTGGCGCAGGTCGCGCAGAATCTGATCGAACACTGGCTCGCCGCGCAGCGGGTCCCATTGCGGTTCGACACCGAGCCACACGAGCCAGGCGTCTTTGATCGTGTAAGCATCGAGCAGGAGTTCGAGCGCGCGTTCGCGATCGCCGAGATGCAGGTAAATCATCGCGCGGTGATAAGGAGAGACGTAACTATGCGCGCCGGCTTGTTCCAACTGTTCGAGGACCTTGCGCGCTTCCGTTTGCCGTCCGGCGGCCGCGTACGCTGCGCCCACAGCGCAAAGATAGAATGGGCTGCCACTCGAAAGCGTCAGCGCTTTCTCCGCAGTGCGGACCGCTTCGTCAGTTGCGCCCGTGTGGCGCAGTAACCAGGAAAGCGTGACCAGTCCGTACGCGAAATCGGGGATCGCTTCGAGCATCGCGCGAAACGTAGCCAGCGACTCTTCAAACCGACGCGCCTGGTAATAACACCATCCGAGCGCTTGCAGCACCGCAGGCGAAAGCGGATCGAGCTCGCGTGTGCGCATCATCTGATCGATGGCTTCGTCGAAACGTCCTTCCATCGCGAGATGAAACGCGTACCAGTTATGACCGGTAGCGTAATTGGGATTGATCTCGATTGCGCGACGATGTTGTCCTTCGGCGACGGCCCAATCGAAGTCATGACAAGCCGTAGCGAAGCCGAGCGCGCTGTACGCTTCGGCGGATGCGGAGTCGAGTTCGACGGCTTTCGCCGCAGCTTGCTTCGCGGCCGCGGAACATTCTGCGAATGGTTTCAAGCCAAACACACCGAGCCAGTTGTAGTAGTCGGCGATACCGGTGTAGGCGAGCGCGTAGTCGGGGTCGAGATTGATTGCTTTCTGATAATTCTGAAGCGCTTTCGCGAGACCGACTTCGGTGTAAAAGTTCCAGTGATAACGGCCGCGCAGGTACGCTTCGAAAGCTTCGGAACTGTCCGTGCCGCGTTTCGACAACTGTCGCTGCTCGTCGCGAGTCAGTTGCGGCAGCAGCGCAGTGGCGACCTTTTCAGAGATCGAATCTTCGATTTGCAGAACGTCGGTCGAATCTTCGTCGAAGTGTTCGGCCCAGCGAGTTACGCCTTCGTTGATATTGAGCAGTTGAGCGGTGACGCGGATACGGTTGCCCACGCGACGAATGCTGCCGTCGACGATGTAGTCAATGCCGAGATCGCGTCCGGCGACGAGTGGATCGATCGCGGAGCCCTGGTAACGCAACACACTGCTCGTCGGTCGTACGACCAGACGTTGAACGTTGCTGAGACGCGTGATGAGTGCGTCAGTCAAGCCGACGCCGAGATACTCGTCGCCGGTGTTTTCTCCCGGCGGACTCAGGACGCGGAACGGCAGTACGGCGATTGACTCCTGGTCGCCGCCGATGTGCCCCGAAATCGAAGGCAACGCGAGCAGCCGGTGGTCCAACTTCCGCAACAGATCGTTGAAACGCGGGTGACCGTGCAGAGGCTCGAGCTCCGGATCGACACCGACCCACAGCACTTTTGCGTCGCCGCTCTCGTACGCGGTTTCGAGCAGATCGAGTGAAGCTTCCACGCGTCCGAGCGCAGCGTTGACGAGCGCCAGGTGATACGGCGACACGTAACGGCGGCTCGACAACCGTTCCATCTCGTCGAGCGCCTTCTGCGCCTCTTCAGGATTTCCGGCCGCCGCATGCGCCGCGCCGAGTCGTCCATACGTGTGCGATACCGTTCCCAATTTCTCCAAGCACTTCTCGGCTGCGGCAATCGATTCCTTGTGCCGGCCCAAACGGCTGAGCACA
The DNA here is from genome assembly GCA_025923035.1 of Pyrinomonadaceae bacterium. Classification (GTDB taxonomy): domain Bacteria; phylum Acidobacteriota; class Blastocatellia; order Pyrinomonadales; family Pyrinomonadaceae; genus PSRF01. The sequence goes on from JAICGQ010000194.1 coordinate 8,052, forward strand.
AAGCTCGACGCGTAGAGCATCATCAGGTTGTTCGGCTCGTTTTCGAGGGTTGCGCTCGCGAAGCGCCACGCTTCCTCGTAACGGCGCGCGTGATACGAACACCAGACGACCGAAAACCGTGAAATCACGGCCAGCGGATCCAGGTCGCGTCCGGTGTTGGCCTCGCGCAAGGCTTCGCTGAAGCGACCTTCCATCGCAAGTTGGAGCGCATACCAGATGCGCGCAGGCGCGTAGTTCGGATCGAGTTCGATGGCGCGCACCATGTGGTGCTCGGCGCTGGCCCACGCGTAGTCGCGACACAGTATCGCCTGGCCCAACGCCGTGTGACCTTCGGCAAGATTCGGATCGATCTCGACTGCTCGCGACGCAGCTTCGTAAGCCGCGGCAGCACACTCAGCAAACGGCATGACGCTGAACACGCCCAGCCAGTTGTGATAGCTCGCGACGCCCGCGTGTGCCAGTGCATAGTCCGGATCGAGTGCGATGGCTTGTTGATAACAAACGATCGCGCGCGCGAAACCTTCTTCCGTAAACGTGTTCCAGTAATAACGGCCACGCAGGTAAGCTTCGTGCGCCTGCGGATTGTCGGTGCCGCGCTTGGCGAGTCGCAATCGTTGATCGACGGTGAGATGCGGAACAATCGCTTCGGCGACATGCGAAGAGATCACGTCTTCGAGATTCAGCACGTCGGTAAACTGTTCGTCAAACTGTCCGGCCCACGCTGTTGTTTCGTCGCGGACGTCGAGTAGCTGAATGGTGACGCGAATACGTTCGCCTGCGCGACGAATTCTGCCGTCGAGCACGAAAGCGACGCCCAGTTCGCGTCCGGCGCGCAGTGGATCGGCGTCACCGCCGTAACGAAGCACACTGCTCGTCGGTCGCACGGCAAAACTTCGTATCGCGCTCAGCCGGGTGATCAGTGCGTCGGCAAGACCGGTGCCCAGGTAGTCAGGATTCGTTTCCGGCTGGTTGATGTCGAGCAACTTCATCGGCAACACGGCCAGCGAGTTTTCCTCGAAAGCGTCGGGCCGCAGTACCGCCGCCGCGTTTGGTGGATCAGGTAGATCCGAAACTGGCCGTCCTTCGAGAAAACGAGTGATGTCGTCGCGCAGATCGGCGGCGGTTTGATAACGCCACTCGGGTTCCTTGCGCAACGCCTGCATCACGATGTTGTCGAGATCGCCGGCGAGCGCGCGGCGCAGCGACTCGAGCGTCGAACTACGCGAGTTGAAGAGCCGTTTCAG
>JAICGQ010000195.1 GCA_025923035.1 Pyrinomonadaceae bacterium
ACGTGCATGTCGATGCTGCGATCGAACGGCGACAACTCGCGTCCAAGAACTTCCTTCACGAGATCTTCTCGCTTGACGATCTGTCCGGCGTTGCGCAGCAGTATCTCGAGCAGGTCGTATTCGACGCCGGTAAGTTCGACCACTTCGCCGCCACGACGCACGTTGCGCGTGTTGCTGTCTATTTCGATGTCGCCGAGCTTGAGCGTCTCGCGCGACGTCGTTGTTGCCTCGGCTGGTTGCGCCCGTCGCAGCACAGCTCGGATTCGGGCGACGAGCTCGCGCGGATTGAAAGGCTTCGGCAGATAATCGTCGGCGCCGATCTCGAGTCCGACGATTCGATCGACGTCGTCGCCGCGGGCAGTTAGCATCAGCACCGGAATACGCGAACGCGCACGAATGCGTCGCAGCACGTCGAAGCCGTTGGTCCCCGGAAGCATAACGTCAAGGACCACCAGATCGTGTTCGTCTGACAGGGCACGATCGATGCCTCGTTCGCCGTTGTGAATCGCTTCGACGGTATAACCTTCGGGCTCCAGGTACTCCCCGACCAGCTCGCAAAGTCCGACGTCGTCGTCAATTACCAGAACCCGTTCCATTGGCTGCTGTGCCAGATTGAAAGACATATGAACTACCTAAGGCAAGTCGCTCGAATCCTACAACAGCCGCGGATTTTCGTGCGTAAAGAAGTGTCAATCCTGAACGAGCGATAACTGACAAAACTTTACAATCCATTGACAGACTCTTTACGCCCATTTTGGGTAGAATCCGCTCTCAAGCTGCGGCGTAACGCTGTCTGTCCACGCCAAATAGCAAAAGCCGGTCGAAGGAGCTTCGGGAATGAGGAAAATAGTGTTGGCTGTTGCGCTCTGCGCATTTGGGCTGACAGGCGTGGCGGTTGGACAGCAGCGCGTTGGTTCGTTGAAGGGCCAGGTGCTGGATGAACTGGGCGGCGCGATTGTCGGCGCAACGGTGACGGCGGTCGATGCGCGCGGTGTAGAAAAGTCGACAGTTACTAACGATTCAGGCAGTTACACGATCAACGGTCTCGCGCCCGGCAAATACACCCTTCGCGCCTTCAATTCCGGGTTCGGACTTTTCGAAAACGCGGAAGTCGAAGTCGTCGCCGGCAAGGCCCAGCAAGTCGACGTCACACTGAAAGTCGCAATCGAGGAACAGAAAGTCACGATCGACAGTGACAGTCGCGAAGTCAGCGTCGAACCCGAGAACAATGCCGGCGCCGTCGTCTTGAAAGGCGAAGACATCGAAGCGCTTCCCGACGATCCTGACGACCTCGCAGCCGCGCTGCAGGCGTTGGCTGGTCCAGCCGCTGGTCCTAACGGGGGGCAGATCTTTGTCGACGGTTTTACCGGCGGCCGTTTACCGCCGCGTGCTTCGATTCGCGAAATCCGTATTAACTCAAATCCATTTTCCGCCGAATACGATCGACTCGGTTTCGGCCGCATTGAGATCCTGACCCGCCCAGGGTCGGATCGCTTTCGTGGCCAGGCCTCCTTCAACTTCAACGACGAGGCCCTGAACTCCCGTAACCCTTTTTCAAAGTCCCCCACTCGTCCGCCACTTCAGACCCACCAGTTCGGCGGCAACTTTGGTGGTCCAATCAAGAAAGGAAAGGCTTCATTCTTTGTTGATTTCGACAAGCGCAACGTCGACGACGAAACACTAATCGTCGCGAGGGTGCTTGATGCGAATGGCAACATCGTTGATTTCACGGATACTGCTCCCATCCCTAGCCGCCGCACGTCATTCAGTCCCAGGGTGGATTTTCAGATCAACCAGAACCACACGCTGATTGTTCGCTACAACTACTCGAAGAACACGCGCATCGCCGGAGTCGGCGGGTTTTCACTGCCGTCGCGCGCATACGACACCGAGAATACAGAGCAAAGCATTCAGTTTACCGAAACCGCGATCATCAACAAGAGCATCATCAACGAAACGCGTTTCCAGTATGAACGCAACGGAAACCTCTCGGACGCCGACAACTCGTTTCCAACACTCGAGGTGCAGGACGCATTCACGGGAGGCGGATCGCAGGTGGGCCAGTCTCACAGCGACACGAATAACTGGGAACTGACTAACAACACAACGATGGCTCACGGTCCACACTCTTTGAAGTTTGGCGTTCGCTATCGCAGAGTCGACATCGACAACTTCTCGCCGCAGAACTTTGGCGGCACCTACACCTTCTTTGGTGGCGCGATTGCGCCAAACGTCGATGCCAACGGCGACGCGCTCACCGGCGCTGATGTTGTTTCGAGTATCGAACGTTATCGTCGCACGCTGCAGTACATCGAGCAGGGAAGAGATCTGCTGCAGATTCGGCTTCTTGGAGGCGGCGCGAGCCAGTTTCGTCTGTCGGCCGGAAATCCCGAGGCGAAGGTCAAGCAATGGGATTTCGGCGGTTACTTCCAGGACGACTGGAAACTGCGTCCGAACTTCACCCTGAGCCTGGGCCTGCGTTATGAGAACCAGGCGAACATCGACAGCAATGTCAACTTTGGTCCACGTCTCGGATTTGCGTGGTCGCCGGGTGGAACGCAATCGAAGACGGTGATTCGCGGCGGTTACGGCGTATTTTACGAGCGCGTGAGCGAGAACTTGACGATGCAAGCCACTCGCTTCAACGGCGTCAACCAGCAGCAGTTTACGGTGTTGAATCCGGATTTCTTCCCGCTGATTCCCTCGCCCGAGCAGCTCCTGCAGTTTGCGGTTCCGGGTTCGGTCTACCGGCTGGCCGAAGATCTTCAGGCGCCGTACACGTTGCAGTCAGTGTTCAGTGTCGAGCGTCAGTTGCCGCATAACATCACGATCGCCAGTAGCTACATCAACATTCGCACGTTGCACGTGCTGCGCACGCGTCCGTTGAATGCGCCGCTGCCGGGAACGTTCATTCCGGGTGTTCCCACCAGCGGTGTGCGTCCGCTGAATTGCGCCGACTTCATTCCGCCGGACATCAATCCTTCGACGCGTTGCAACATCTTCGAATACGAGTCGAGCGGTCGTTACAACCAGAACCAGTTCATTGTCAACTTCAACAGCCGGCTCACGCGCAACGCGTCGCTGAATGCTTACTACGTGCTCGCGAAAGCCAACAGCGATGCTGACGGAACCGGCAGTCTCCCGGCGAACCCTTATGACTTGAGCACCGAGTACGGCCGTGCGTCGGGCGATATTCGTCATCGCTTCGTGATGACTGGAAACATCCGCACGTACTGGGGCATCACGTTGAATCCGTTCGTAATCGTGCAGTCTGGCCGTCCGTTCAACATCACGCTGGGCCGCGACATCAATGGCGACACGTTCAACACCGAGCGTCCGTCGTTGGCGCCGGCGGGAATCAATTGCGACGACCGCGCGAATTTCAAGTGCACGCCGTTTGGTAATTTCAAACTCACGTTTGCGCCGGGCGATGTGATGATTCCGCGCAACTTCGGTGAAGGTCCTGGTTCGACGACTGTTAACCTGCGCGTCAGCAAGACATGGTCGTTTGGATCCGAAGGTGGCAGCGGTAATGCCGGTCAGCAGAATCGACAGGGCCAGGGTGGTCCGGGTAATGATGGCCAACGCGCGATTATGGGCGGCGGCATGCGTGGTGGTCCGGGCGGTGGTGGACCAGGCGGCGGTGGCCGCGGTGGTTTTGGTGGTCCAGGTGGCGGAGGTTTCGGTGGCGGCGGTGGCGGTCAGGGCCGCTACAACCTGACGTTCTCACTGAACTTCAACAACATCCTGAACCACGTGAACTTCAACAATCCAGTCGGCAACATCGGATCGAGTCTGTTTGGCCAATCGACTGGAACGAGCGGCGGGTTTGGTGGATTTGGCGGCGGGAATGCTGCTTACAACCGTCGCATCGACGCGCAGATCCGGTTCAGTTTCTGACGTACAGTTTTAGTTAGCGCGGTGCCATGTACGGCGGCGTCCCAGTTTTTTACGGGCGCCGCCGTTTTGGTTATCCGGGGTTGTTTTCGGATTTACGGCCAGACTACGCAGAGCCACACATAGAACTTCGCCTTAGTGCCACTAAGGTTCTTTACTTCATAGTGAATCTCGGTCTCGTTCGTGGTGTCACTCTCCGGGCCCAGGCTGTTTTCAGTGACCTTGAACCTTCGCCAGACTCTCGTGACCTCGAGCTGCGTGTCTTGAGCGAATCCCGTTTTGGTGTCGCCCGTCAGTGACGCGATGGCATTCGCGGACCAGACGGCTTGTACGGGCGACGCGTTGTTCCACCACCAGTGTCCGGTCGCACCGGGTGCAAGTTCGTGTTCGTTCGAAGTCTTGAACACTTTGGTAGGCATGATGCTCTCCTTATGAGGGTGCGGGGTTGTGGGTAAGCCTGCGGCGGCACCTAATCACCGTGAGGCTTTAGCGCTGCAATTCAGCGGCGGGGCGATTCATACATCTAACTGAGACGCGCCATTCTCGCGCGGAACGGGTCAGGTAAGGAGAACGAGGTATTGCAGGCAGGTTGCGATTCGATTCTTCTGTCGTGAGTAACAGTTCTCTTCGTTCAAGTGACGGTCGAAAACTCGTCGCGGTATTTCGCGAGTCCTGAAACGCCTTCCATTTTTAGCGAGTCAAGGATGAGCACCATGAAGACGTTGTCAGGTACGTCCCATTGGCAGCGAAGGCCATAGTTGCTTGCAGGTTGAAAGCCGAAGCGCGGATAAAACTCAGCGTGTCCGAGCACGATGATGAACGGGCAGCCTGCGTCTTTGAGTCGTTGATTGCCGGCTTCGACGAGCCGGCTACCGATCCCTTGCCGCTGGTATTCAGGCAAGACGGCCATCGGCGCCAGTCCAGCGCCTTCAAGTTCACCCACCGTGGCCGGACTGTACATGATGTGACCCACAACTTCGTCGTTCACAATCGCGACCAGCGACAGCAGCACCGCGTCGTTTGCGCGTAACGCATCAACGAGGTTGCCTTCCTGATCTTGTGCGAACGCGCGCCGGTTGACGATGCGAATCGCTTCGATGTCGGCAGTAGTTTCTTCGCGTATATCCATGCGGGTTTAGACTCAACGCCAGTTTTTGACTCGTGACCATTCTTGTTGAAGGTTCCACTTCAAGCCTCTGCACAATAGAACGGGACGGTTCTCGTAACGATAGGCGTACGGGTTGTTGAGCGTCGCAGCCACCGTAACTGATTCGAAGTGTTCGCGTGCCTCATCCTCTGTTTCGCCCATCAGAATCATGATATCGCCGGTGTAATGCCGCGGTCCCCAGAGAAAGTAGTTTTGATGTCCGCTGATCGCTTTCGGCAAGCCGTACTGTGGCCCAAAAAAGTCGACGGCCGCCGCCTGGCCGTAGTTTGTGCCGTAGATCGCGGTGCGCTGTTGCTCTTCGGGTGTGAGTGAATGGTAGACGCGCGCGACTTCGGCGACGAGCCCCGGCCACGGAAACTCGTCGGCGTAATACTGCGGCAGTGTTTCACCGACAAAGCTCCTCTCGGTTTTCGGAACTTCAAACGGTAAATGTGATTGGTAGCGAAGAAACGTTTCGATCGGCAAGATGGGGAGAACCAGCGGCAGCAGTGGTACGACGCCGAGGATCAGCCACACGAAACACGCCGCTCTCAACAACACGCGTGGCTTTCCCTCTGATCTTTTAAACAACCGTTCGACGCAGACTGCGCCTGCCGCTAACACGATCACATACGCTGCGGCTGAGTAGTAATCCTTGCCGTGCGTGATCAGGAAGATGGCGATCGTGATCACAAACGTCCAGCCAAACGTGCGATACGTCTTGCCGTCGCTGGCGAAGAAATAAAACAGCAGGCCGGCGAACCAGAACGGAAAACTCGCCGGGTTCATCATCAGCACCTGTTGCCCGAGATACATCGCGGGCGAGAGCACGACGTCTTTGCCCGTCGCGCGAATGTTTCTCATCAACTCGAGAAACGGCCAGTCGTGTTGGATGTTCCAGATTAGGTTCGGGAGGAAGATCAGGAAAGCGATCGCGCCGCCGGCGATGATCCAGGGCGTGAATAGGATCTTTCGTTGTCGTGTGAGAAGGACGCCGATTAACAACGCTGAGGCGAAGATGATGATCGAGTATTTGGTTTGTAGTCCGATGCCTGCCAGCACGCCGAACGCGAGCCACAGTTTGGTATTTCCCGTCTTGATGATCCGGAGAACTGTGAACGCGAGTCCGCCCCAGAGCAGCGGCTCGAATGCGTTCATCGCGAACTGGTGATCGATTACCCACCACACTCCCGGCGTCGCTGCGAGCGCGGCGGCGAGTGTCGTTCCGAATCGCTGTGCGCCGAGTTCACGTGCGAAAGCGGCAGTCAGCACGATGCGTAATGCTCCCGCGAGCGCCGGCCACAAGAGTAGTGCGGGTAGGGAGGCGCCGATGGTGTTGCGCGTGAACCAGCCGAGGACGGCAATCAGCGGCGGTTGATCGACGTATCCGAAGTCGAGATGTTCGGAGCACGCGAGGTAATAGAGTGCATCGCGGAAGTAACCGTAACGTGTTGAAGTTGCGAGATGGAGCGCGAAGTAGCCGAGTGCAATCCCGTAAACCCACGGCCAAAGTGAGACGCGCGCTGAAGCATTATTCGCGGCAGAAGTCATTCACTTGAGTGCATTAGCACGAAGTCACCAAATCAACACCCACCGCGGCGGGTTGTTTCTCATGATGCACCCGCCCAACACCACTTCGCCACGGTCTTCAGCGGCGAAGTCTTTCGGGGATGGCATACCGTAAATCAGTGGGACGAAGCGCGGTGGTCCGGGGTAGTTCGTGAGCCTGACGTCGATCGGTAGAAACGTCGCGATCAGAAACGCGACGAATATCAACCTCATCCATCGCGTCTTCGCGGTCCAAAGGAAGCGAATGTAACTAACGACAAGCGCGAGTAATAAGACAAAGCCTGTGAATCGAGGCGAGCCCTGGAGGATGACGAAGAAACAAATCAGGAACAACAGCGGCGCGACGAACACTTTGAAAAGTTTGGTTTGCGTGAAAGGCATAACGGGAGTGCTGCAAGTCGACGCTCTATTTCATATCCAGCAACCTCTTGCCATGTATGACTGCCGCGACAGTGACTGTGTCTTCCTCAACCCGATAAATGATTCGATAACTATACGCGAACCACTCGCGAATGCGCTCGTGTGCGGCGAGGCCCCGCCTAGCCGGCTAGCCTGGAATTTGGCAGTGGGCTTGCTATGCCCTCGGTTCGGGCTTTGCCCCAGTGTTTATGGGCCATAGCCTAACCTGGGGCATGCTCCCAATTGCGATTTCACAACTACGGCGAGGCCTAACCTCGCCCCACATCAGGGCGGCGAAGCCGCAACGAATAGAATTTTGGGTCAAAGCCAATCTAAATACAAAACTGTTTACTTCTTCTTCGTTGTTTCGCCGCGCGCTTTTTTGATGTCTTTGATGATGCGTTTGCTGAGGATGGGGGCGGCGATGTTGCCGTCGAAGGCGGTTATTTCGCCGGAGGCGAGAAGGATGTCGTTCGCGCGGTCCGTGATTTTGTAGGTGAAGGTGAAGGTGAACAAGGGACGATCTACTTCGATGGTGAGGTCGGCGAGTTTGCCTTTTTCCCAACCGTCGACGATCGCCAGCTCCCATTCGTCAAACTCCGAGCGCTTGCGCAATTCGTTTTGCAGTTGGACCGGCTCAAAATAGGAAGTGCCTGACTTGACGTAAATCGTTTGCGCCCGGCGAAGCAACTCTTGGGGACTCTTCGACGCGATACGCGCAGACTTCTCCACGGCGAGTTTCTCCTCAGCCGCTTCGCGCAGCTCGCGTTCCTTGATAGAGTCAGCGACACGTTCTTCGACGGTTTGCGAAGGTTTGATCTTAACGTTAATGTTTTGCTCCGTACTCTGAGCAAAAACATTAACGCTCACGGCAGCCAGGAGAATCAGCAAATAAGCGGCGCGTTGTATCATGAGAAGTCAGTCTCGTTTCGATTGGATTTGGACCATCTGTTTGACGGCCCAATCGACTTAGGGCAAGCTCCATGCCGCCGCATATTTGTTTTAAATCAGCAAAATTGGCGGCGTTGGCGGTCTTAGAATTCGCCAGGTGCAATAGAAATCTTGCGGTGATATGAGTCACTTCGTTCAGCGCTGTATTAACGGCGAGTGCCGCAAGGCCTTCGGCCTCGACGAGACGGTTTACGTGTGTTCGTCGTGTGGTGATCTGCTCGAGATCGAGAGATCGGATGACGGCGCGCGAGATGTCGCGTCGTTACGCACAACGTGGCTCGCGCGGCGTGCATCGCGAGACGAGCGTGACCGTAGTGGCGTGTGGCGGTTCAGGGAGTTTCTGCCGTTTGATGATAACGACGCGGTTGTTTCGCTAGCTGAAGGGAACACTCAGGTTTACGACGCGCCGCGATGCGCTGCTTACACCGGATTGAATTCGCTGTTGCTGAAGCACCAGGGAAACAATCCAACCGGCTCCTTCAAAGACGCCGGCATGACTGTCGCCGTGACGCAGGCGAAGAAGCTCGGCATGCGGCGGGTCGTGTGTGCGAGTACCGGAAATACGGCAGCGAGTTTGGCCGCGTACGCAGCGCGCGCAGCGATGGAGTGCATGATCCTCGCGCCCGCCGGTCAGGTCAGCGCGGCGAAGTTGGCCCAGGCACTCGACTACGGCGCGAAGGTGCAGGAGATAGAAGGCAACTTCGACACGTGCATGCGCGCCATTCGCGAGCTGGTCGAAGATGGCTCGGCGTATCTCGTCAACTCGATCAATCCGTTTCGCATAGAAGGTCAGAAGACGGTGGCGTTCGAACTCGCAGAGCAGCTTGAGTGGCGCGCTCCCGATCACCTCGTCGTTCCCGGCGGAAACCTCGGCAACAGCTCTGCGTTTGGAAAAGGATTTCGCGAGTTAGTCGCGGCCGGTTTGCTCGATCGCCAGCCGCAGATCACAGTGGTGCAGGCTGAAGGCGCTGCGCCTTTCGCGCGTTTTCATCACCAACACGCATCGCAACTCGTCAACGACGACCATCCGCAAACGCTGGCTTCGGCGATCAAGATCGGCGCGCCTGTTTCGTGGAAAAAGGCGTCGACCGCAGTGGACGAGAGCGGCGGACGAGTGATCACGGTCACCGAGCAGGAGATCGCAGACGCGAAGTCGATGATTGGCCGCGACGGCATCGGCTGCGAACCTGCATCGGCGACAACCGTTGCTGGTATCCGAAAGCTCGTTAAGGAAAATGTAATCAAGCAACACGAATCT
>JAICGQ010000196.1 GCA_025923035.1 Pyrinomonadaceae bacterium
CGCGGCGCGAAGTGGCGACGCTGATCGGCGCGAAACCGAACGAGATCGTCTTCACCTCCGGGGGTACGGAAGCAAACAACCTCGCGATTCGCGGCATTTGCGAAGCCGCGGTGGACCACAGCCGCCACATAATCACTTCAGTAATCGAACATCCGTCGGTGCGGGGCGTCTGCGACGCCCTGGAAAAACGGGGTTGGGAGATCACCCGCCTGCCCGTTTACGACAACGGCGTCATCAGAATCGACGACCTCGCCGCGGCGCTGCGACCAGACACGGTGCTCGTCACGGTGATGTGGGCCAACAACGAGATCGGCACGATTCAACCAATTCATGAGATCGGCGCGCTGATTCGCGAACGACGCGGGGGAAACCGGCATCCGTGGTTTCACACGGATGCGGTTCAAGCCGCGGGTCGTCTGCCGCTGAACGTCGAGAACGCCGGGTGCGATCTGCTGTCGATGTCGGCGCACAAGTTGTACGCACCGAAGGGCGCCGGCGCGCTTTACGTCCGACGCGGCGTTCGTCTCGCCGTGCAAAACGTGGGCGGTCATCAGGAACGAGAACGCCGGGCCGGTACCGAGAACGTTCCGGCGATCGTCGCCTTCGGTGAAGCAGCCAAACTTGGGCGTGAAGAGATGCCGCAGCGCGTCGCCCACGACGCGGCCTTACGCGAGCGGTTCGAGAGGCGGGTTAAAGAGTTGATTAGCGACGTCGTCATGAACGGCGATCGTGAACATCGCCTCTCGCACCTCTCGAACATTTCGTTCAGGTTCATCGAAGGTGAAGGCCTGCTAATCAACCTCGACCTGGAAGGTGTCGCGGTGTCGACCGGATCTGCCTGTTCGTCAGGAACGCTCGAGCCATCGCCAGTTATTCGTGCGCTCGGCGTCAACGATGAAGTCGCACGCGGCTCGATCCGCTTCAGCTTCGGAAAAGACAACACTGACGCCGACGTCGATTACATTATCGAGGTCCTTTCCAAAGCTGTGGAAAGACTTCGCGCGCTCTCGCCGCTGAGCGTTGTTGGCCGCTGATGTCATATTCCGCCAAATTCAAAGACCACCTGGCCCATCCTCGCAACGCAGGTGATTTACCCGAAGCAAATATCGTCGCTGATAAAGAGAACCCGGTCTGTGGAGATCGATTGCGGCTCGCGCTGGTGGTGAAGGATGATCGGATTGAAAGCACACGATACCTCGCGTACGGCTGCCCGCCGACACTCGTGTGCGGATCAGTGTTGACGGAGTTGATCGTAGGACGGAGTGTCAGCGAGGCGAGGCAGATTAGGAAGGGTGACGTAATCGATGCGGTTGGCGGTTTGCCGTCGAGAAAACATCACGCAGCCGCATTGGCGATTGAGGCGCTGAACGCGGCTCTCGACAACGTCGATAAGCATTAACGGCCGGGCGTGCCGACGACGCGCGGACGCCCTGGCGCTGATCCTGAAGGTTCAATCGTCTTGCCGCTGTGATACTGCGGCCCACAATACTTCTTCGGCTCTGTTCCCAACACAAACGTCTTCGTTCGTATCACCGGACAAGACTCGACCGCGATCAAACCCGTCGCCGGATCGATATCCAAGGTGATCGTCCCTTCGAGTCGACTGTCAGGTACAGGAACGGCTTTTCGTGGCGTCGGCGACGGCAACGATCCGGGCGGCGGCGGCAGTTCCGTTGGTTGATCGACATACGGTGCTGGTTCCGGCAACTCTTCCACCGGCTGTTCTTCGGTCTCAGCTTCCGACGCGTTGTTTGGACCAGTGCCGTTGATAAAGAACTCGACACGCTTCTCAGTATCGCCATCCGCAGTGAGTTGGCCCGTCTTCGGATTGATCTCGACTTCCTCGACACCCGCGGGCATGTCCCAGTCGCCTTCCCATTCCGGATGCTTCGCGAGCGCCACCTGCATGAAGTCGGCCCATATCGGAAGCGCTGAGTTCGCGCCCGTCAAACCGAGTTGTGAACCGTCGTCAAACCCGACCCACACTGCGCAAACCAGGTTCGGCGTGAAACCAGCGAACCAGCCGTCGCGCGACGTTCCCGTCTTACCTGCAAGCGGCTGTTTCAAACCACGCGCGCGAACTTTCGCCGCGGTGCCCCGATTCACGACGTCTCTCATGAACGACGTCATCACGTAAGCGACGTCCGGACGAAGCACCTCGTTGCGCTGCGTCGTCGGGGCAGCGATCGTTACGCCGTTGCCGGTGGTGATGCGATTGATCGCGATCGGTGTCACGCGACTGCCGAGATTCGCGAACGCCGTGTAAGCGGAGGCGATCTGCAACGGCGTCGCCTCGTTCGTGCCCAGCGCCATCGCGGGATAAGCGCGCACCGGTTTCGGTAAACCAGCCTTCGCCGCGAGATTCATTACCCGTCCGATCGTCACGTCCATCGCCAATTCAACCGTAACGACGTTCAGACTGTGGACCAGCGCGTCACGCACCGTAACCGGCGCATTGCTGTAGCTCTCGCCGAAGTTTCCCGGCGAGTATTCCTGGTTGTCGAAAGTGAACGTCTTCGGCTCATCCATGTACGTCGTCGCCGGCGTGATCACGCGCGGCACCGGATCGTAAGCGGTATTCAACGCCGTGGCATAGACGAACGGTTTAAAGACCGAACCCGGCTGGCGCAGGGCATCAGATGCACGATTCAACTGGCTCTTCGAATAGTCGCGACCGCCAACCATCGCCACGATCTCGCCGGTCTTCGCATTCATCGCGATCAGCGCGGCTTGCAACGTGCCCGGTTCAAAACGTTTCGCCTGGATCTTGTCGAGCGCGGCAAGTTGTTTCGTCAACGCGGCGTATGCGGCGCGCTGGAGATCCATGTCGACCGTCGTGTAGATGCGCAGGTGTTCCGCAGCGCCTGAACCGGCGATCATGTCCCCGAGCTGGTTCTGCACGTAGTCGGCAAAGTAAGGCGCATCGGAGACGTCGATTCGTCCGCGCACCGGCGCGACTTGCAGCGGACTGTTCTTCGCAACTTTGGCGTCGGCGTCGCTCAGTTCCCCGGCTTCGACCATCGAATCGAGCACCTGGTTGCGCCGTGCAGTCGCCGTGTCGAGTTTGTTGTACGGGTTGTAGCGGTTGGGACTGCGAATCAATCCGGCGAGAAATGCCGACTCGGAGAGCGTCAGGTTCGTAACGTCTTTGTTGAAGTACGCGCTCGCTGCTTCACCGAAGCCATGAATCGAAAACCCGGCCTGTTGGCCCATGTACACCTGGTTGCAATACAGCTCGAAGATCTTTTCTTTACTCAGTCGCGTCTCGAGGATGATCGACATGTACGCTTCGGCCGTTTTGCGTCGCCACGTCTGTTCCGGCGAGAGCAGCAGGTTCTTGACGAGCTGTTGCGTGATGCTCGAACCGCCCTGCCGCGCGATCGGTGAATTTGGATCGGCATCGACGCGACGCACGAACGCGCGGATGATGCCGCGAATGTTTACGCCGTAGTGCTCGAAGAAGGAACGGTCTTCAGTGACGGTGATCGCTTTGACGAGGTGCGGCGGCAGGTCGCCGAAGCCAATCACTTTTCGTTTCGCACGTTCAGTGCCGGTAACAGAGCTGATGAGTTCGGGTTCGAGCCAGGCGCGCTGCACAGCGGTGCGGGCGTCGAGATCAGTTAAGCCGCTGATCGATTTTCCGTTGCCCGTAAACTGCACCTTCACATGTTGAAACTGCCGCTGTCCATCGACAGTCGAGGCGCTACTCGGCTCGATCTCCACGCTCGTACCGTTAACGGTGTAACGACCGCGATTTGTGTCGGCCTGTTGGCTTTTCTCAACGTAACCCGCGCGTTTCAGAAACGCGATCACTTCCTCTTGCGAGGTCGCTTCGCTCACACGCAGTTGTTTCGGCGCAGCGTAGATACCAGCCGAGCGAGTAAAAACGTCGCCCTGCAAAAGGTTGTCGATGCGTCCCGAAAAGACGGTCCAGTAGTAGATCAAGACGCCGAGTACGGCGGCACTGATGAAAGCAATGGGAATAATCACCGGCGCACTGAAGAGCCGGCGGATGATCCTGCGACCCAGTCCAACCTCGGGCTCGACGTACGATACGACTCGCGGATCGCGCCCTCCCGGGTATCTGCTGTTGTGCGGTGGATAGCGAACTGGCATACAAGAACGTACTTTGTGCTTTGTTCTTGGTACTTTGTTAAAGGACTAACCAAGTACAAAGCACTAAGAACCAAGTACCTAGAACCAATACTACGTTACATTTGCGCCGCGGTTCTGTCGACGTTCGTTTGACAGGGGTACCCGCTTTCGCTAACGTGGCTGCCCTGCTACAGTGACTTTGATGCCACTCTTCGGAGATGAGTCTAACACCGGCACCATTGCAGGAAAATACTGATTAATGAAGACCATAGTTACCGGCGGTAGCGGCTATCTCGGAACTTACGTGCGCCAGTTCTTCGAGGCAAGCGATTTCTCGCGCCGCTCCAGTCTGAACATCCTCGAAGATGCCGACGCGCAAATCGTTGAAAACTACGACGTCGTCATCCACCTGGCGGGCCATCTCGACAAGACGCCCGAGGGCGCGGAAGAGTGCTTCCGCACCAACGCAGACGGCACACGCAACATCATCCGCCACATGCGTCCCGGATCAGTTTTTATCTACGCGTCGACTAAGGACGTTTACGGCGCGGAGGCGAACTCGTATGAGTTCGTCGCTGAAGACTGCCCGATCGATCCCAACCCGGCATCGGCCTTTGAGTTATCGAAACTGATCGGTGAACGCTACGTGGAGTTTTATGCGAAACAGCGTGGCGTGCGGGCGTGCATCTTTCGGCTGTCAGCGGTTTTCGCACGGCCGACGGACGGCAA
The DNA here is from genome assembly GCA_025923035.1 of Pyrinomonadaceae bacterium. GTDB lineage: Bacteria > Acidobacteriota > Blastocatellia > Pyrinomonadales > Pyrinomonadaceae > PSRF01. Next base: position 4,825 of record JAICGQ010000196.1, read on the forward strand.
TGAGAATGGTTTCGTCACGCACTACGTTGAGTCGGTGAAACATCGGTGGCCCATTCGATTGCCCGCTGGCGTCGATCCCGTGCGCGACATCATGTACGTAGACGATCTGTCGCGAGCATGCCGGGCGTTTATTAATTCCGATCGAGAGTTTGGTCTGTACAACCTTGGCGGCGGACGTCTCAACGCGATAAGCGTTCGCGACATCATCGGCCGCGTGGGAAAAATGCTGGACATCGAGCCGGTGATCGAAGACGACCCAAACATTCCGGCGCCACTGCAGACGCGGTACGTCACCGACACGACACTCATTCAAAAGGAGCTCAAGTGGCGGCTGCAGATCGGTATCGACGACGGCCTGCGCGTGACTTTCTAACCGCTGATTCGTATGTCTGAGATCAAGCGAGTTGTGGTGCGTGGCACGAACTGGGTCGGCGACTCGGTGATGACTGTTCCGGCATTGCGCGCGTTGCGACGACTGTTGCCTGACGCAAAGATCACGCTTGTTATTCGTCCATCGGTGAAAGGGATCTTTTCGGAAGTCGATTTTATCGACGACGTGCTTGTTTACGATCGACGCAACGCGTTTTCGGTGATCTCGCAGGTTCGAGAGTGGCGTCGTCGGGAGTTTGACCTCGCGGTATTGTTTCAAAATGCGTTCGAGGCGGCGCTGATTCCGTTCCTTGCCGGCGTTCCGGTTCGACTTGGATATGCGACGGAGTCGCGTCAGGCGTTGTTGACGCATCCACTTCCCTTGCCTGACTGGCGCTCGTCAAAGCACGAAGTCTTTTATTACCTGTACCTGATCACGGCGCTCGAACAGTTGCTATCGGGAACCAGCACGGTTTGTGAGGCAGATCCGGATATCAGTTTGCCGATCTCCGAATCGCGCAAGAACGAAGCGGCGGAGTTGCTGCGGTCTTACGGCGTTGCTGAAGAGAAAAGTGTCGTCGCAATCTGCCCGGGCTCGATTAACAGTCGCGCTAAGCGTTGGCCGGCGGAATCGTATGCGGCCCTCGCTGATCGTCTGCTTGAAAACCGGCGACAAGTGTTGCTCATCGGATCCCGAGACGAACTCGACGTCACGAATGAAGTGACGAGCCGAATGCGCCATCAGCCCGTTGTCCTGACAGGAAAAACATCGCTGGACCAAATCACTGCTGTGCTCGGAATGGTGGACCTGGTGGTGACCAACGACACTGGTCCGGCCCACATCGCGGCGGCGCTCGGGTGTCCAACGATCGTGATTTTTGGACCAACAAATTCGTTAACGACCCGGCCGTTTTCATTCAAGGCCGACATCCTTAGCCATCCGCCAGACTGCGCGCCGTGCATGTTGCGCGATTGTCCGATAGATCATCGTTGCATGACGGCGATCACGGTCGACGAGGTGTTTGAACATTCGCACGCGCTGCTGAAGCGCGGCAGTTTCGCTAAAACCGTGAGGAGCGTTTGCGACTCGGTCGCGTGAGTTTCAAATGAAGCGTCCAGCAGTTTTCATCGATCGCGATGGCACGATCTCGGAAGAAGTCGGTTATGTGAATCATCCGTCGCGCTTTCGCTTGTTCCCGTACTCGTCAGAGGCAATCAGGATACTGAACGATGCGGGGTGGTTAGCTATTCTGATAACGAACCAGGCCGGAGTTGCGCGCGGTTACTTTTCTGAGAACGTCATACACAGGGTTCACGATCAACTCACTCGCGATCTTCAGAGCGAATCCGCGAAGCTCGATGCGATCTACTACTGCGCGCATCATCCATCAGTCGGCGAGCCGCCGTATCGATCGGACTGCGATTGTCGCAAACCGAAAACCGGTTTGATTCAGCAGGCGGCGAAGGATTTCGAGATCGATCTGGCGACGAGTTGGATGGCCGGCGATCGTTACAGCGACGTGGAGCTCGCGCGAAATGCAGGACTGCGGTCTGCGTTTGTGTTAAGTGGTTATGGCCGCGGCGAGTGGGAGTATCAGCGTCAGGCGTGGGCCCACCGGCCCGACATCGTTTGTGAGAACCTGCTCGCAGCCGTAAAGTCGATCGTCAACGGATCCCAGGAATGAATCGCCTCATCGAAATCGTGCGAAGTTTCGCGGACCGGCGGCTCGTCGTAATCGGCGACGCCATCGCCGATCAGTTTGTGTATGGAAACATCAGCCGCGTGTCTCGTGAGGCGCCGGTTTTTATCCTCCAGCACGAACAGACGCAAACCGTTCCCGGCGGCGCGGCAAACTGCGCGATGAACCTCGCTGCTCTTGGTGCGCGAGTTTCGTTAATCGCTGTGGTTGGCGCCGACCAATCCGGAAATGAGTTGCGGGCGAAACTCGAAAGCGCAGGCGTCGACGTCAGCGGCATCATCGTTTCGGACAAGATTCAGACGACTACCAAAGTTCGGATTCTCGCCGGCCAGGCCCACTCCAACAAACAACAGGTGATCAGGATCGACTACGAAGGCGCCGCTTTCGGCAATGACCAACCGCGGGATTCGATACTCGACGCATTGAAAACCGCGCTCGCATCCACTGAAGCAATCGTGATTTCTGATTACAACTATGGCCTGGTCGACGATCGCGCTGTCGGTTTGATACGCGAATCAAGCTCCAAACCGGTTTTGGTGGATTCTCGCTTTCGCTTGTTTCAGTTCAACGGTTTCATGGCCGCCACGCCAAATGAAGACGAAGTCGAGAACCTGATTGGCCGCTCGATCAAATCAACCAATGAGCTCGAGATCGCAGCCCAAACATTAAGGAGACAGTTCGGCCTTCAGGCGCTCCTCGTCACGCGCGGCGCGCAAGGCATGATGTTGATTGTCGACGACGCTACGCCACTACACATTCCCGCCGTTGGCGCACAGCAGTCAGTTGACGTAACCGGGGCCGGCGATACTGTCATCGCGACATTCGCACTCGCGGTCGCCTCCGACGCGTCCTTTGCGGATGCGGCGCGGCTCGCGAACCACGCGGGCGGTCTCGTCGTGATGAAACGCGGAACCGCCTCCATCACTGCCGGCGAACTCGAGCACTCGATTCTGACTTCTGAACACGATTGATGTCCGACTCCCGAATTCTTAACCGCGACGAATTGATCCTCCGCATCGAACAAGCCCGCTCGACGGGAGCGCGAATCGTCCTCGCAAATGGTTGTTTCGACGTGCTTCACGTCGGACACGTGCGTTACCTCGCGGGTGCGCGCGAGTTGGGCGACGTCCTCGTCGTGGGTATCAACTCAGACGAACAGGTAGCGCGGTTGAAAGGCGCGGGCCGTCCGGTAATGCCCGCCGCCGAACGCGCCGAACTCGTCGCCTCGCTTGAATCTGTAACTTACGTCACCATTTTCGACGAACCCACTGTCGAGCAACTCCTGCTCACTCTCAAACCCGACGTCCACGCGAAAGGTACCGACTACACCGAAGAGACTGTTCCTGAGCGCGCCGTGGTACGATCCTACGGCGGCCGCGTAGCAATCGTCGGCGACCCTAAAGATCATTCAACGTCTGCGATCCTGTCGCGCATCGGAGGTCATGAATGAGAAAGTCGTTAATCCTTATTCCTGTCGTGGCACTGTTACTGGCGAGCTGGGCCGTTGCACCGGCCCAGACGAAGAAGTCGCGTTTCGATCCGAGCGGTTCGTTCTGGATCTCCGGTGAACCACCGTCAGATTTTTCCGACTTCAGTGGCATCAACCTCAACATGCGCCAACTGCGGCGCCTGCCGACTACGGGCCTCCAACTTAACAACGGCGTCTCGTTTCGTTTTCGGAACGTCGTCGTGAAGCAAAGCAATTTCACATTCACGACCGTCACGCTGAAAGGCGTTTACTACACGTTTTCGGGAAAGTTTTTGAAAGGCGGAGACTACGCCGCGACGTGGCAGGGCGAAGAGGAGCCGGTGCTCGAAGGCACGCTGACGAAGTTTAAAGACGGAAAAAAAGCTGCCGAAGCAAAGCTGAAATTCATGTATTTTGGCGGGACCTGAGCAAGTCGCATGAGGATTTTGATCGTAAAGTTAGGAAGTATCGGCGACATTGTTCACACCTTGCCGGCTCTCGCGGCGTTGCGCGCGGGTTTCCCCGACTCAGAAATCTCCTGGGTCGTCGAACGGAATTTATCTGAAATTTTGAGAGACAACCCGATTTTAGATCGTCTCATCGAAGTCGACACGAAGGCCTTGAGGCGTGGGCTGATGTCTGGGGAGACGCTGCGGGCACCGCGCCAGCAGTTACGTCGGTTACGCGCCTCAGCCTTCGATGTCGCTTTAGACTTCCAGGGACTTCTCAAATCCGCTTCAATAGCGCGCCTTTCGGGCGCGCGACGTGTTTTTGGCTACTC
>JAICGQ010000197.1 GCA_025923035.1 Pyrinomonadaceae bacterium
AAGACCACGCCACCGACAACCGGACCGGCGACGACGAATCCTGGCGCGAACAACGAACAGCAGCGCCCGCGACGCATTCAACCCTGACCCTTTTAACCTTCAGCTCCCTATTCGATTGGCTTGCGCCGGAACCAAAAACTCCGGCGCAAATTTTTTTGAAGGTTTTTCGATAGTAAGCACGCATGTCCTTGACACACTTAGGAAGTTGCAGGAATATTGCGGGCGTTCTACCCAGGGTTTATAAAACATAAGAGAACCGCATCCCCTGCGGATGCAAAAATCGGCAACCGGTTTCTCTATCGCTCGCATCCAAAAATTCTTTGCGGCGTTCGAAGAACTGGAGCCCTCTGCGCGACTGTTGAAAAGATTTTTGGAGGTTTCGACAACTAATGAAAAAGATAATGATGTTTTTAACCATCGGGGCGACAGTCGCATTGCTCGCTCTACCGGTTGCAGCGAAGACTGTGGTCGTTGTGACTGCGGTCCAGGATGCCTGTGCACAGGAAGCCAGGGACGCGCTGTACAAGACATTCGTTGATAACCGTCAAGCCGATCAGAAGAAGGCCTACGACGCGGCGAAGAAATATCTGGCCTGCCCGGTTGCAACACCGACCGAGAGTCAGACCAAGATCATTGAGTATCTGACGAAGTGGGTCACTGCTTACGAAAAAGGCGACCGAATCAACCGATTCAACGACGAACTCTACAACAAGAAGAACTACGCCGAAGCCTTCAAGGTAGGCGGCGACATCCTCAAGGATGAACCTGACAACACCAAGGTTATGGTTCACCTGGGCGCGAATGGTTATCTCGTTGGTGTGCTGAACAATCCGCAACTTACAACCGAGGCCGTCGATTACGCTCGCAAGGCGCTGGCAGCGCTCGAAGCCGGTAAGACTGTTGACGACTGGACCCCGCTTCAAAGCAAGGACCTGGCGGTTGCATACCTGAACTACACGATCGGTTCCTTGACTGTTGAGAAAGATCCGTCAGGCGCGCTGAAGTACTTGATCAAGTCCGCGCAATTTGAGACGCCGCTTAAAAAGTCGGCCGTCACTTACGCCCTGATCGCCGGCGCTTATGAAACTGGTCCATATGCCAAGCAGGCCGAGGCCTACAAGATTTACAAAGACCAACCAGAAACTCCGGAGAGCAAGTTGGCGCTAGCGAACATCCATCAGGTCGTCGACCGCATGATCGATGGTTATGCGCGCGCTGTCGCGCTGGCCGGATCTGATCCGAAGCTTGCCGCTCAGAAAACTCAGTGGAGCGACACGCTGAAGGGGTGGTACAAGTTCCGCAACCCCAACGAGCCGGAGACCGCCGTCGATACTTACGTGGCGAGCATACTTTCGAAACCGTTGCCCCCTGAGCCAACTCCGCTGACCTCGTTGCCGGCAACTCCGGCTGCGACAACCGGAGCCTCCGGAAGTGCGACGCCGACTGGCACTCCCGCGGCAGGAACCAACGGTACTGGTAATGGTGCAAGCGCTGCACCGGCAACCGCGAACACAAAACCGGCGGCCAGCGCCACACCCAAAAAACCGCGCCGGTAACGATAATCATTTCTCCTTCATCTGCGCCGGAAGCTCGTCACTTAAGACTAGCTTCCGGCGTTTGTTATAATCCTGCACGTTTTGAAACACCCCGAAACGATTCCTGACCTCGACCTCCTCGAAACGGTTCTGGATTACAAGTTCAAAGATCGTGCTTTGCTCGAACGCGCGATCACGCATCGCTCATGGGCCCACGAGAAAGTCGCTCCCGGCGACGACCTCGAAGCACGCAAGCTGCACAACGAGTCGCTGGAGTTTCTTGGCGATTCAGTACTCGGCCTGGTAGTGGCAAACTACCTCTGCCGATCGTATCCCGGTGGTACCGAAGGCGAGTTGTCGCGGATGAAGCACCGCCTGGTGAGTGCACCGACGCTGGCGAAGGCCTCGCAGAGCCTGACGTTGGGTGAGTTTCTCCGCTTCGGGCGCGGCGAAGAGAAAAGCGGTGGACGCCAGAAGAACGCGCTGCTGGCGGACGTGCTTGAAGCAATCACGGGCGCGATTTTTCAGGACGGTGGACTGGAGGCCGCGACCCGTTTCGTCTGTAAGGCCCTGGAAGACGAACTGGCAGCCGCCGATCCGCTATCTGCCGCGAAAGCCGATTACAAGACGATGTTGCAGGAAAAACTCCAGGCCGAACGCCGGTCCGCTCCTCGCTACAGCGTCATCGAAACACTCGGTCCGCCGCACCAGCGGATCTTTCATGTCGAGGTCTCGTGGGACAGCGGGAGCATTCAGGGTGAAGGTCACTCCATCAAGGCTGCGGAAGCTGCTGCGGCCCGCGCTGCACTGGAGGGGATGAAGGCGCAGGAAACGAATGGTCCGGAGCCGGATTCTTAAAACCCTTCGCACGCGATTCTCGTAAGCAACTTGACCGCTGCCAGCAACGTCTCTAGGATTGATTTTCAATGGCGACTAACCCAACTACTGACCCGGTAAAGACAGGCGATTCGGACACGAAGACCGAAACCAGGCCTTTTTCACTTAAGCGGTTCTTCAATCGTAACGGTCACGAAGAGCAGAACGTACCGCCGGCGAAGCCCGTCGGACCGCCGAAGTCGTGGGTCCGTGAGTATTTCGAGTCGGCAGTGGTCACGGTGATCATGGCGCTGTTCGGCATGACGTTCATCGTCCAGGCCGTCAAAGTTCCGACGGGATCGATGCAGAACACGATCACGATCGGCGATCATCTGCTGGTAAACAAGTTCATCTTTGCGCCGGGTGAGTCGCTTCCGTTTCTGCCGCAACGCGAGATTCGACGCGGCGACATCATCGTCTTCAAGTATCCCGGCAATCCTTACAATCCTTCGCGCGACAACCGTCCTGACAATCGACCGATATTGACCAACTATGTGAAGCGCGTGATCGGCCTGCCGGGTGACCGCATTCGCATCGAGGGACAAAACGTGATCGTCAACGATCAAGTGGTTCCGGAACACAGGATTGAAGCGCTCGAGCGTGGCGATAAGGATCCATTGACGATCGTCAATGACCCAGAGCGTAAACCGGAAGAACTCTACGACGTCTATTACAAGCCGGGTGAGGAGATGACGGTGGGCGACGTGTTCGACGGAAAGGACGAGATCACGGTGCCGCCGAAGAGTTACTTCGTCATGGGCGACAATCGCAACAACAGCGAAGACAGTCGCTACTGGGGCTTCGTGCCTCGCGATCTGGTGATTGGCCGCGCGATGTTTGTGTACTGGTCGTACGACGAAGGCGCTCCCGATACAGGGTGGACCGCCATCGGCAATTTCCTCTACAACACTCGCTGGAGCCGCACGGGTACTCTAGTCAGGTAAGCGCCAGAGAAACGTCAGGTAGTACGTGTGAGATTAGTGGTTCTTAATGCTTGTCGAGTCGCGTTATTCGCGTGTCTGATTGTCTTCACACTCGCTCCACACTCTGTTTCAGCACAACAGAAGAGCAAGAAGAAAACGGCGGCTGTTAAAGCTCCCGCGCCGGTTAACGAGCTGACAAAGCTTCGCGACGAGTACATAAAACTAACCAACGAATACAAGTCGAGTCTCGAAAAGCTGATCACGATCTACGAGACGAACGTGAAGAAGGCGGAAGAGAAGCACGAGCAGACGAAGAAGCTGCTTGACGAGGGACTCATCTCGAAAGCTCAGTATCAAGACAGCGAACTTGCAGTCAAAGGCGAGCGCGACAAGCTCGACGGCGTCCGCCGTCAACTGACTGAAGCCGACGCGCAGATTGCCTCGATCCTCGTCGAAACTGAAGCCGAAAAGACGATCGCCAAAAACCTGCGACTCGCGCGTCAGAGTCTCGTGCGGACTACGGCGTTCACTCGCTACACGGGCGCCGCTTCCGGCTGGAAACTTGGGGAAGCGTGGAAGATTCAGCGCTTCTTCTCAGATACCTTCAAGAAGGAATTGCCTGTCGCCGTTTTTGGCCAGGGACCGATTCACGATCGCTGGCGGTTGGACCATCGCAACGCAATGGACATCTCGCTTCATCCTGACACTGTGGAGGGCCAGGCGCTGCTCAATTTTCTGCAGAAGAATGGCGTCCCATATTTGGCGTTCAGATCAGCAATTCCCGGCACTGCGACTGGCCCGCACATTCACATCGGCCGGCCGTCGCATCGCTACTGAGCCACCGATGAAACTCATCACACTGTTACTGATACTGCTTGGACCAACCTCGGCATTCCCACAAATGAACGACGGCGCGAAGTCTTTAAACGACAAACAGGCATCGCACTTCGCGGCACTCGCTCTGAAGTGCGTCGCGCGTGAGTATCCCAACAAACCCGAACACGTGATGAACAACGGCAGCGAGGTCAAGGGGCCCAAGGCCTTGCATCCCGCGTTTTACGGTTGCTACGACTGGCACTCCTCCGTTCACGGCCACTGGATGCTGATCCGTCTTTTGAAGACGTTTCCAAACCTGCCGGAAGCGGCTCAAATCCGCAGTGCGCTCGACGCCAACCTCACGGCGGAGAACATTCAGGCGGAAGTCGCTTACATGCGGCAGCCAAACCGCCAGTCGTTTGAGCGCACTTACGGTTGGGCGTGGGCGTTGAAGTTGGCCGAAGAGTTACTGACGTGGAAGGACCCGGACGGTAAACGTTGGTCTGCGAACGTTCAACCACTGGCCGATCTGATCGCGAAGGCGTACCGCACATTTCTGCCGAAGCAAACCTATCCAATTCGCACGGGCGTGCATCCCAACACTGCGTTCGGCCTCGCCTTCGCGCTCGACTACGCAAAGACGAGCGGCGACCGCGAACTCGAATCACTCATAAACGAGCGCAGCCGTACTTATTTCGCAAAGGACGTTAACTATCCCGGAGGCTGGGAGCCCGGCGGCGAAGACTTCTTTTCCGCTGCATTGATGGAAGCCGACCTGATGCGGCGTGTGATGCCGCCCCGTGAGTTTGGACCATGGTTCAATCGCTTTCTGCCGGAGATCGGGGCCGGCAAGCCGGAAGCGCTTATGACTCCCGCTATCGTGACGGATCGCACCGATCCCAAGCTCGTGCATCTTGACGGTCTGAATCTCAGTCGCGCCTGGTGCATGCGAAGTATCGCGAGTGCCTTGCCCGCAAAGGATCCGTCACGAACAGCACTGGCGGCCGCCGCGGAGAAACACGCCGCAGCGGCGCTCGCGCACGTTGCGAGCGGCGACTACGCCGGTGAGCACTGGCTCGCGTCCTTCGCAGTCTTTTTGCTTTCTACTGAAGCTCCCTGAGCTTTCGCCCGCAAGTCTCCCCGCTTTCGTCGTTCAGTTACCGGACCTAAGGGGCCGCATTCCGCCATCAGTCTGACATCTGAAGGGCGGCCCGATTCTGAGACGAGTGTGACCCGCCATGAAAACAATCATCTTATCCGTCGCCGTCTTTGCCTTCCTGTTATTCAATGCGGTGGCTCAGCAGTCGGATTACGCGCAAATAAAAGCCGCCGCCGAGAAGGAGTATGCACAACGGTCGTACGCGCGTGCGCAGGAGATTTACGCGAGTGTAGACAAGTCGAAACTGACAGCGTCTGAGGTCCGCTGGGTCGAGTTTCGTCTGGCCGACACGTCCTGGCGCTCGCAATCGTCAACGCAGAGTTCCGACAGGACCAGGCTTGACGAGGCGCAGAAGCAGCTTCGGGAGCTGATTAGCGCGGCGGAAAAAGACGTGGATCGCGATCTGGTGTGGGCGGAAGCGAATGAATCACTCGGCGACTCCTTCTGGTCGCGTAATCAAATGAACTGGGCTGCGGCGTGGCCGCTCTATGAGCGAGCGCTTGATTGGTGGGCCGGTCAACGGGACCTCGAAAGAGCGCGTCTTCGTTACCTGACGATCATTTTTAAAGCCGCATCGGCACCGATCCCAAACGAGTATTACGTCTACACTTCGTACGGCAACAACATTCCTCTCAACATCCTCGAAAACGCACTCAAGATCAGTACCAACGATAACGATCGTTCACACCTGAACTATCTGATCGCGATGACTATGCGCTACAGCGGGGGCGACGTAGCAGCGCGCCAACGCGTGCCCGATTACTTCGAAAACGCGCTGAAAGCAGGTAAGCAGTCGGCGTGGTACGACGACGCCCTTTATCACTATGCCGATTGGATGAACAGCTCCGGATCGATGCGCGAGGTCGGCGGAGTATGGCAACCACAGCCTGACTACGTGAAAGCTCTAGAGCTATATCGCCGGCTGGTCACGGAATTCGCGAAAGGCGAGAGTCGCTATTTCGATCAGGCAACGCAGCAGATAAGCAACATCACCACCCCATCGCTCGGCGTCATCGTCGGAAGTGTTTTCCTGCCCGACTCAGAACTTCAGTTTCAGTTGAATGCACGCAACGTTCGACGCATCAACTTCGCGCTCTACAAGGTCGATATGACACGCGACGTCCCATATAACGAGCCCGACGGAGACGAAGGCGCGGGTGAACCAGGAAACTGGATTAGCAGGATTCCGACCAGCGGAAAACAACCCGTCACATCATGGACCAGGAACATCGACGCCGCGGATTACAAACCGTTGTCCGAGCAAGCGCGCGTCGAAGGCAAGTTGCCGCTGGGAGCGTACGTGCTCGAAGCAACCAGCGATGCGAATACGCTGCCGGCTCGTGACCTTCTGCTGGTCTCTGATGCAACGCTGGTGCTCAAGTCGTCAGGCAAGCAGGCACTCGTCTTCTTCGCGAATGCAGTCACGAGCGCGCCGATAGCAAACGCAAACATCACGTTGTGGGAAAACTATTACCACAACACCTGGCGTTGGCGTCGTGTGCGAAAAACGACGAATGCCGACGGCCTGGCCCAGTTTTCGTTAAGCGACATCGCCGGATCGCGAAACGTGTTCGCGACGGCCAACGGGAATGAACGTCAGGCGTTTGCGGGCGGCCACAGTTACCAGCAAAGCGATGCACAGGATTGGCGCATTTATGCGTTTACCGATCGGCCGGCTTATCGTCCCAAAGAGACGATGCAATGGAAATTCATCGCGCGTCGATCCGGAGGCGGGACCTATTCAACACCGGCGAATCAAGTTATCGAGTACCAGATCAACGATCCGCGCGGAACGAAGGTCACGGAAGGCAAGGCGGCTCTCAATGCCTTTGGCAGCGCGTGGGGCTCGCTCGAATTGGGTGAGCAGTTGCCGCTGGGCCAGTACAACATTCAGTTCTGGGACCAGAGCAGGGCGCATCACATCGGCAGTGCGACGCTCTTCCGGCTCGAGGAATACAAACTGCCGGAGTTCAAAGTCGCCGTAAAAACTCCCGAGCAGGACGGAAAGAAGAAAGCTTTTCGGCTCGGCGAGAAGGTCGAGGTGGATATTCAGGCCGATTACTACTTTGGTGGTCCAGTCAGTAATGCTGCGGTCGAGGTCATCGTCTATCAGAATGCGTTCTATCATTACTGGTTTCCGCGTCGCGATTACGCCTGGTACTACGAGGACATTGAACAGCAGCGCCGGATCTATGGCGGCGGACGCGGACAGGTCGTCAAACGTGAAACGCTCCGGACCGACTCCACCGGCAAAGCTCGACTAACCTTCGACACGCCGGCCGAGAACTACAATCAGGATTTCGAATTTCAAATCGAAGCGCGCGTCGTCGATTCATCGCGTCGCGAGATCCTTGCGACGGACAATGTGCGCGTCACGCGACAGCGTTACTACGTCTACCCGCGTCCTGAACGAAACATCTACCGCCCGCAGGACAAAGTCACTGTCGACGTCAAAGCGATCGATGCCAACCAGCAACCGGTCCAGACGGAGGGAACTGTAAAGATCACTCGTGATTACTGGTGGGAGATCTGGGTCGATCCGCGCGGACGAGAAGTGCAGGGTGATGAACTCCGCCGTATGCAGCGCTCGGGCGTGTTTCCGCCGCAAACAACACAGGGGCAGTGGCAACTGAAGTTTCGCGGTTACCAGCACGAAGACATTCTCACGACAACCGTCAAAACCGACGGCGAAGGTGTCGCGAAACTCAACTTCACGCCCGCCCGCGAGGGTTACTATCGCGTCGCCTGGCAAAGCAGCCAGGGAGTCGATGCAGTGCGCGATCGATTTCTGCCCCCGATCAAGGCTGAGACTTACGTCTTTGTTGCCACCAATGCGACGACTGATCTTGGTTATTACCGTAGCGGGCTCGAGATCATCGTGGACAAAGACACGTTTCGCGCGGGCCAAACCGCGCCCGTGATGATCTCGGTTCCGACCAGCGATCGTTACGTGTTGTTCACCGTCGAAGCAGACGATCTCTTTAGTTACAAGCTGGTCCATGTGACCGGCACGGCGAAACTGATCGAGGTGCCAATCGAGGAGAAATACGTCCCCAACGTTTTTCTGAACGCGATCATGGCGGCCGACGCAGCACCGTTTTACGATTCGGAACAAGTCATCGTACCGCCGGTAGAACAGTTTCTCGCGGTCAACGTGAAGCCCGATCGCGAGCAGTATCAGCCGCGTGAAGAAGGGACGTTGATTGTCGAGGCAAAGGACGTGAATGGCCGGCCGGTCTCCGCGGAGATCGCGCTGGGTTTGATCGACGAGTCAGTCAAATACATTCAACAGGACTACGCCGGTGATCCACGCCAGTTCTATTACGGACGCAAGCGAGGCCAGTCAGTTCTGACAACAAGCACGTTCAATCACAAGAGATACAACCGATTCACTGAAATCGACGGGCGATTGCGCGACGAGCGAGAGATCGCGGCGACAAAACTCAGGAACAGTGTGTATTCAGGCAGCGTAGCTGGGCGTCTCGACGCTGTGACGTCAAGCGGCGCCAATAAATCGATAGGCGGGCAATACCAAAACGCAGATGTGGCCGAGGATGCGATTCGTGTTTATAAAGAAAACGAAATGCCCCGTCCCGCGAAAGTCGCTGAAGCAATGAGAAGCGGCATGAAGAGGGAGATGTCGATCGAGGTGGCGCAGGAGCCCGCGGTCCAGGTGCGCAGCGATTTCCGTTCGACAATCCTTTGGCTCCCGGATGTTAAGACTGATGCCGACGGCACTGCGACTGTGAAGGTCAAGTATCCGGATTCGTTGACGACGTGGTCCGCGACAGCGCGCGCCGCTACAACCGGCAATCA
>JAICGQ010000198.1 GCA_025923035.1 Pyrinomonadaceae bacterium
AACGGACTTAATTGAGGCGGAACTGTTCGGTTACGTGCGCGGAGCGTTCTTCGGCGCAGATCGCGACCGTCGCGGATTGTGGGAAGAAGCGGAAGGCGGTACAGTTTTTCTCGACGAGATCACGGAGACCGATCTGGCGTTCCAGATGAAGTTGTTGCGCGCGATGGAAATGGGCGAGTTCCGGCGGGTCGGTTCGAACCACACGACGCCCGCCAACGTTCGCGTAATCGCTGCGAGTAATGGCAACGTCGAACACGAAGTCTCGGCAGGACGATTCCGCAGTGATCTGTTTAATCGCTTGAACGCGGTCTTGATCACGGTGCCGCCGTTGCGGGAACGGCCGGAAGACGTGCCGCCGTTGGCGCAGAGTTTCGCCGATCGTGTTTACGCGTTAAGTCAGCCGCTGACGATCAGTGCTGAAGCGTTGGCGATGCTGGAACGTTACAACTGGCCGGGCAACATTCGTGATCTGGAAAACGCCGTCGTGCGAGCAGTGGCCATGAGTGACGGAACAGTGCGCGCGAAAGATCTGCCCGAGCGTGTGCGGCGATATTCAGGCAAAAGCGGTGAGGCAGGGAAGGCGAACGGCGCGAATGATCCGCAGCACGACGATCTGGTGCCGCTGGCGGAGATCGAAGGGCGGTACGTAACGAAGGTGCTGGAGCACACTCGGGGAAACAAACAAGCGGCGGCGCGCGTACTCGGTGTCGATCGAAAAACACTCGATCGCATGATCAAACGGCATCACATCGAAACTGACGCGTTACGCTCGCGCGGAAAGCCACAAGCGGCGACTAATTCAGTGACACACCGGTAGTTGGCCTTTTCCCCGTGCGTGTTACGCGTTATTTTATGGGAAGTAACACACATTCATCCGAAGGGGAAAAAGATGTCCACAGCGGTTCCAGAAATGGAAGAACCTGAGGCGGAGGCTGCGCAGGCGCAACAGTCTTCCGCAGGCCCAGCGAGCGCCCCTCCCGAAGTAGCTTTAACCCAGATCATGTTTGGCGCACTGGCCACCCAGGCTTTGTACGTGCCGGCGAAACTCGGCATTGCCGACCTGCTCGTCGACGGTCCCAAATCAATCGAAGAATTGGCGACCGCGACCGACACACACGCGCCTTCGCTTTATCGCGTCATGCGTGCAGTGGCGTCAGTCGGAGTGTTCACGGAACAAGACGATCGAAAGTTTGCCCTGAACCCTGTCGCCGAAACATTGCGCTCAGACGTACCTAACTCGCTCCGCGATCTGACGATCTTCATGGGCGAAGACTGGCACTGGGAAGTTTGGGGCAAGACACTGTTCAGCGTTCGCACTGGCAAATCTGTTTGGGCAGAGAAGCACGGCGCTGACGTGTTTAATTACTTCAAAACGAACCCCGAAGCCGCGGGTATCTTCGATCGCGCGATGAACAGTTTGACGACGCTTTCGATCAAACCCGTTACCGAAGGCTACGATTTCAGCGGTATCAAAACGCTGATCGACATCGCGGGAGGGCGCGGACGTTTGTTGACGGCGATTCTCGAGGCGAATCCATCAGTACGCGGCGTTCTGTTTGATCTCCCGCACGTGATTGAAGGCGCGCGTGCGAATGTCGCGGCCACCGATGCGGCCCAACGAATGGAATTCGCAACCGGCGACTTCTTTGTGAGTGTCCCTGCGGGGGGCGACGCTTACCTGATGAAGCACATCATTCACGACTGGGACGATGAACGCGCGCTCACGATCCTGCGAAACATCAAGCAGGCGATGAACCCGGGCGGGCGCGTGCTGCTCGTCGAGTCAGTAGTGCCCGATGGCAATACACCTGACTTGAGCAAGTTGATGGACATCGAGATGCTCGTTTCACCAGGTGGAAAAGAACGCACGGCGAAGGAATACGAAGATTTGTTCGCGCAAGCAGGACTTCGTTTGACTCGCATTCTTTCTACCAGGTCGGCGTACAGCATTATCGAAGCCGTCTCAGCCGATTAAGCCGGAACAATTGGAATCACAGGTTACACGGATTCTTGATCGATCCGTGTAATCTGTGTTAGGGTTCGCGCCACCGCAGAATGAAGCGAATCCTGCTCGTCGTTGCTGTCGTTGCACTCTACGTCTTGCATCAGGACATCTGGTTCTGGCGCTCTTCATATCTCGTCTTCGGTTTCATCCCGATTGGTCTGTTCTATCACGCAATGTTTTCCTTCGCAGCGGCCTTGCTGATGTGGCTGCTCGTGACCTTTGCCTGGCCGTCGCATCTTGAACGTGAGGTCGAAGAAGCAGAGCGCGAGGAGGACCGAGCCCCTTGATTCCTGCAATAGTAGTCTTTCTTTATCTCGCCGCCGTTCTGTACATCGGCATCTTCGCTTTTCGGCGCGCCCGAGGACGCGAGGAAGCTGAAGACTACTTTCTCGCCAGCCGTTCGCTTGGTCCATTCGTATTTCTGTTTTCACTGTTCGGCACAAACATGACGGCCTTCGCGATCCTTGGATCGTCGGGCCATGCGTTCAGCAACGGCATCGTTACGTTCGGCTTAATGGCGTCGGCGTCGGGGCTCGTGATTCCGTTGACGATCTTTTTGATCGGAACACGTGTTTGGGCGCTCGGAAAGAAATACGGCTTCATGACGCCGGTCCAGATGTTTCGCGACCGGTGGGAGTGCACTCACATCGGGACCGTGATCTTCGTGGTCCAGGCTGCGATGCTGGTGCCTTACATCATCATCGGCATCATGGGCGGCGGCACAACGCTCTCCACGATCAGCGGCGGCACGGTGCCGTTCTGGTTTGGCGGCGCGATCGTAGCCATGGTGGTGATGAGCTACGTGTTTTTCGGCGGCATGCGTGGCACGGCGTGGGTGAACACGTTTCAAACAATACTGTTTCTGTGTTTCGGCGCGATCGCGTTGATCGTGATCGGCTACGGCATGGGAGGTTTTCGCAGCGCTGCACAGGCGATGCAGGGCGCGCCTGCGCTCGCGCCGCTGCTGACGCGCGAACGGATCTCGCCGTACTACTTTTTCAGTTACACGTTCATTCCGCTTTCGGCGATCGCGTTTCCACACATCCTAATCTTCTGTCTCACCGCGCGGAAGATCACGCAGTTCAGAAAGACCGTCATCTTCTATCCGATCTGTATTCTCGCGATCTGGTTGCCGTGCGTGTTTCTCGGTGTGATGGCCAACAACCGCGCCAACGACATTCCGCAGATTAAGGATAAGCAGGAGGCGCGTAGAGTGCTCGCGACGCAGGGCCGTACGATGGAACCCGAACAGCGAGATCAGTTGCGCGACCAGGCAGCGGGCGACGACGTGATCATGTTGCTGTTGCAACGATATGCGCCACTGTGGCTCGCCGGATTGCTAGGCGCCGGAATCATGGCGGCGGTGATGGCCAGCGACTCACAAATTCTCGCGCTATCGACTATGTTCACGGAGGACGTCTTCGCCTTCTATGGCGGCAAGACTCGCTTCGGCGAGTCGGTACAGGTGCAGACGGGCCGCATCTTCATCATTCTGATAACACTGTTCGCCTATATCGTCGCGTTGCAAGCGCCGGAAACGATTTTCGAGCTCGCGATCCAGTACGCATTCTCAGGTTTCGCTTCGTTGTCACCGCTGCTGATCGGCGCGTTGTTCTGGAGAGGCAGCACGAAGTGGGGCGCGCTGGCAGTAACGGTTTGGACCGCGAGCGCGGTCGTGGCAGTTGCTGTGTTTCAGTCAGTGGTGCCGGCGCCTGCGCCTGGTCCAGCGACGGTGTTGTGGTCGGTTGGGGGAACGGAAGTGTTGGCGCGCACGCCGGGTGGAACGGCCGTATTCGGATTCATGCCGGTTGTGCCGATGGTGCTCGTCTCGGCCTTGTTGATGATTGTGGTTTCATTGGCCACGAGAAAACCGGCAGCGAGCACGATTGCGAAATACTTTGGAGGCGATCGCTCATGAAGAAACTTTTACTCACCACTGTTGCCGTTGCTTGCATCTGCGTTGGCATCAACGCGCAAACGTCTGCCAAACGTCGTCCGGTAAAAACTGGTCCGCCAAACGGAATTTACACGCCGGCGATTGTCGTTGGCGATCTCGTTTTCACGTCCGGACAGATCGGAATCGATCCGAAGACGGGACAACTGCCGGAAGGGTTTGAGGCCCAGTTCGAGCAGGTGTTCCGCAATCTCACCGCCGTGCTCGAAGCGTCGGGAAGCAACCCCGAGAACATGGTGAAGACGACGGTGTTTCTCGCCGACATGAACGACTACAACAAAATGAACGAGCTGTATCGGGCGAAGTTTAAAGGCGATCCGCCGGCGCGCACGACGGTGCAGGTCGCAGCTTTGCCGCGCGCCGCGCGCATCGAGATCGAAGCAGTTGCGGTTGTGAAATAGCTGCGCGTGCTTTGTACTTAGTGCTTAGTGCTTTGTTCGCTCGATGAAGAGTTTCGTGTAGACCACAGCAGCGCTTGAACTATCGAAAAGATACCAAGCACAAAAATCAAAGAACAAAGAACAAACTACCCGAAGCAGTACAAGCGCCCGTCCTGCGAGCCGATCACGACTCTTCCGTTCGCAATTGCAGGCGAGGCTGAGAGCGGGGCGCCGGCGTTGAACTCCCACAGCTTCGTGCCATTCGTCAGCGACAAAACGTAGAAGCGCCCGTCATTAGAACCCACGAAAACTTTCCCGCCCGCGATCGCCGGTGATGATTCAACTCGCGCACGAGTCGTAAACGCCCACGCTGGCTTACCGCTCAAAGTCAGACCATGCACCATCTTGTCGCGTCCGCCAAGCACGACGCGCGACGCGGTGACTGCTGCCGATGAGTAGAAGGGAAACTTGCGTTGCGGGTGCTCGTAGCGCCACAGCACCTCTTTCTTTGCGAGGCTGACGCCGAGCACTTCGTTGTTGAACGTCCCGTAATAAGCCATGCCTGAACGCAACGCCGGGGATGCGCCCGTGTACGCGCCTGACGAGACGCTGAAAACTTCCTTGCCGTCGGAAATGCGAATCGCGCGAAACACTTCGTCGCAGCCTGCGATGAACGCCATGCCGCCCGCGATTCCCGGAGTCGAATGGACCGGCCCGTTCGTCTTGGCCTTCCAGATGACTGTTCCGTTCTTCGTTGAGACACAATAGAGGTGCTCGTCGTACGAGCCAATTAAAATTCGATCGCCATAGACCACGGGCGACGATTTGATCTCACTGCCGAGTTTGACCGACCAGAATCGCGAGCCGTCGCGGGCGTTCACTGCGTGGAGCATGCCGCCGAGATCGCCGATGAACACTGCGCCCTCGCTGTAAGCCGGCGACGATTCACCGATCGGATTTCCTCCGGTCGAATACCGCCAGTGGACATTGCCGTTGTCGAGGTTGAGTGCGATGAGTTCACCTTTTTGCGTGCCGACGAAAACGGTGGTGCCGACGATTGCTGCTGATGATTCGATCGAATCACCGGCTTCGAACGTCCACAGTGGTTTCAGCGTATCGGGAACCCTCGATTGCGACACTCCGGTCAATTGATAATTGCCGCGAAACTGCCCCCAGTTATCGGCAGGCGTGTCTTGTGCATACGTCGATAACGCAAGCAACAACGACACCAACAATCCTCGTAACGCATGTTTCAGTAAGCCCACTCGTAAACCTCCATTGCTCCCTTCTTATCGAACGGCCGCGGATTGAACGTGCCGGTCCACTGTTCCGCGGCCTCCGCTGCAAGCATCGATAAATCGTCCCGTGAAACTCCTGCAGCACCTAACGTCGTGCGTAGACCACCGGCTTCGGCGAGTTGTTCGAGTCGCCGTGCGAGTGCTTGAGTTCCCTGGAACAGCGCTTCATAACGATAGCCGGCAACCCGTTCATTCCACCGCACGACTGACGGCAAGAGCATCGCGATCGCCGCACCGTGCGCGGTGCCGTAATGCGCCGTCAACGGATTCGCGCACGCGTGCGTCGCGCCCAGCATCGAATTCTCGATCGCGACGCCTGCATAAAACGCTCCCAACTGCATCGCGCCGCGCGCTTCGAGATCGTCAGGTTTATTCAACACGCGTTCGTAGTTTGGCTCGAGCAATCGCCACGCTTCCCGCGAGAAGATCTCCGATATGGGATTGCGTTTTGTGGTGACGTACGTCTCGACCGCATGAGCGATGGCGTCGAAACCTGACGTCGCAGTAATACTGCGCGGTTGCGAAACGGTAAGCGCCGGATCGAGTATCGCCACTCGAAACGCAGCCTTGGGATCGCCGCAAGCCATCTTGATGTGACTGTCTGTGGTCGAAATCAGCGCGTAACTTTGCGCTTCGCTTCCGGTGCCGGCTGTCGTGGGAATCGCGATCATCGGCAGCATCGGTTTTGTTGCTTTGCCGTAGCCGCGATAGTCAGGCATGCGGCCGCCGTTGGTGAGAATGAAATTGATGCCTTTGGCGCAGTCCATCGAACTGCCGCCGCCGAGTCCGATGATCGAATCGATCTTCTCCTGCGCTGCGAACGCAGTGCCCGCGTCGACCATGCTCGTGTCGGGGTTTACTTCGAAGTCGTGAAAGCGCACGACTTCGATTCCCGCGGCGCTCAACGGTTCGACGGCTTCGTCGACGTGGCCCGACGCAACCATGCCGTGGTCCGCAACCAGAAGAACGCGCCGGAACGCCAGCTCCCGGGCTACGTCGCCCAGGCGGCCGATCGTTCCGGCGCCAAAAATCATTCGAGTACGAGGCTGAAAGTCGAACGGTTTAAGATCTAACACGGATTACTGGTTGCTCTTCGCACTCGATGTCGTTGCCGGTTTCGGCGCTATACCGTCCGCCAATGCGTAAAGCTCATTGCGGTTACTGATGTAAAGCACGCCATTCGCAGGCACCGGCGTTGAATAGACGGAGCTGCCCATGTTGATCTCGCTCAGGACCTTCTTCGTCTTTCCTTCCTGCATGATCACGACGTCGCCGTCCTCATCGCCGAGATAGACCTTGCCGTCGATCAGCATCGGCGATCCCCACACCGCTGCGAATAGATCATGCACCCAGTAGACGGCGCCCGTCTTCGCATCCAGCGCGTGCAGAAAGCCACTGAAGTCAGCTTGATAAACGATGCCGTCTTTGATTGCCGGCGTCGAGATCGAGCGGCGAATCTTGTCGTAGTGCCAGACCATGCCGGTCTTCGTGATGTCGCCGCGTTTGCTACCGTCGATGCAGTACATGTGGCCGATGCCTTCGCCGTGCTCCGGATCCTGACCGTTCGAGATGTAAACGTGATCCTGGTAAATGACGGCTGTACTAATCACCTCGTTTCGCGTCTTGGGCCAAACTGATTCTTTCGGATTCGTATCGAACTCCCACAGCTTCTTGCCGGTCGCGGCTTCATACCCGCGAATCCAACCATCACCCTGTCCATGAACGACCTGGACCACGCCTCCGATTGTTCCGACAGTCGGCGACGCCCACTGTCCATGCAGAATGCGCTCCTGCACCGAATTATCTTCCCACGCGAGTTTGCCCGTCTTCTTATTGACGGCGATGATCGCGGGCGCCTTCGGCGACGGAACGTTGACGTGACTTTCGTCCTGCCCGTTTGACGTGCTGATGAAGATCAGATCGCCATTCGACACCGGCGACGAGTTCGCGAGGTTGTGCGGCAACGCGCCGACTTCCTCGATCATGTCGAACGTCCAAACGACGTCGGCGTTGAATTCGCCATTCAACTTTTCGTCGGTGACTGGTCCATCGTTCTCCTTGTCGCGAAAACCCTGCGTGTCGAGACACACCAGCTCAGCGCGGTTGGAAACGTAGTAAACGCGATCGCCTTCGACGAGCGGCGACGACGCGACGCCCTGGTACGGCCAATCGTTCACGCGGCCGGCAGCGAGCTTGTCGTGGACCATCTGCCACAAGAACGTGCCGTCTGATTCCTTGAAGGCCATTAGCACGCCTTTGTCGCCCGTAATCTTCGGATCGCGCAGTCCTTCGTTGTTGGTGCCGACAAAGACCGTGCCTCCCGCCACCACTACGTTACCGTAAGTTTGCGAACCGAGTGTGGCCACCCACTTCACGTTCTTCCTGGTTTTGACGTCCCAACTGGTCGGCAACCCCTTCATGTTTGAAATCATGTTGCGATCCGGAGTGCCGCCCCACATGGGCCAATCCCCCGATCCCGGATCCGATGCTGATGTTGATGGCGCCAGAAAGTAGAAGCCGGCGCAGAGAATCGGGACGATTAGCAGGAACAGATTTTTAACTCTCATTTGTTGGCGTACACCTTTACGTTGTCGAAGTAGAGTTCAGCCAGACCGTTTCCGAAGATTCCGGGAGCACCCTGGCGGTTTGGGATCGGGTCGATGCGTTCAACCATCCAGGCAGCGGGTTCGGTTTCCCCGACCGGCCACGCTTTGCCCCGCGCGCGCGTCTTGCCGTCCGGCAGGTTTTCCACCTGAAGTTTCAAGCGATACCACGTATCGGGCTTCCAGGCGTAAGCTACCGTCTTCGTTCGCGCGGTCTCGGGCTGCCATGGTTCGAGATGAAGCATCTGGCTGTTCCCGTACAGAGTTAACACATAACGTTGCGCAATCACACCCGCGTCGCCTTGCTGGCGCCGCTTCGTTGTTGCCATCACAACGGATTCTACAGTGTAGTTGGACCAGTTGGATGGTCCAATGTAAGCGCGCGACCGGCTCAGCAGTGACGAACCTTCCGTTAGCTTCGCCAGCACTTTGTTGCCGTTCTGATCGCGTACGCCAAACTTCATCGTCATACTGACCCACGATGCCGGGGCAGCATTAACGGCGACGGAATCGAACGTTTCGCTCCATGGCAGTGGTGGAAAGACGCGGACGTTTGCAGTGCCGGTGACGCCAGCGACAGTCGCTTTCACCCAACCTGCCTGGTTGACTGCGTCACCCGCAACCGTGAACTGACCGTTGTTGACGGTGCCTTTGAGTTGGTCCAACGACCACGTCGCCGCTGGTTCTTCCCGAATGAAGTTTCCCTGCGCGTCGAAAAGCCGGGCGCGGAAGCTCACTTTGTCACCGGGTTTCAAAATCAACTCCGTCGGAACTACCTGCACGTGCGTTACCGGATTTGCGCTGACGTTACTGCCAACCGCATTAGACGCCGCAGGCGCTGTGCTGCTGCTCGTTGACTTCTTGCCGAT
>JAICGQ010000199.1 GCA_025923035.1 Pyrinomonadaceae bacterium
ATTGGAGAAAGACACGCCTCCGTTCTTCGCGCTCGCTGTCATGCAATCGGATTTCCGCCGCATGTATGTGATGGCGAATACGTCGAACGATCCGCATAGCCTGGTTCCGAGCGTGCGGCGGACGATTCTCGATCTCGATCCCAAGATGCCGGTGACCGACGTCCAGACGATTGGCGAGAACTTCAGCGTCACGCTTTATCCGTTTCGACTGCTGGCTGCGGTGATGGCTGCGTGCGGCTTGATGGCGCTGTTGTTGGCGACGATCGGAATTTACGGCGTCGTTTCTTACTCAGTCGCGCAGCGTACGCGTGAGGTTGGTATTCGCATGGCGCTTGGTGCGCTGCGCGGCGACATACTCAGGTTGGTGGTGGGCCAGGGAATGGTGCTCGTGGGTTATGGCCTCGCAATCGGGTTGTTATTGGGCTTTGCATTGACGCGTGTGTTGACGAGCTCGATCTTCTTCGAAACCGAATTATTGTTTGGTGTCAGCGCGACCGATTCGCTGACGTTCGCCGGCGTCACGCTGTTACTCGCGCTGGTCGCACTGGCGGCGTGTTACGTTCCGGCACTGCGGGCGACGAAAGTCGATCCGGTAGACGCACTGAGAAAGAGTTAAGAAACATTGTCGATTGCCGATTGCCAAGTGCCGCTTGGCTGACAGGCGGGTTTTTGGAATGGGCAATCGGCGATTGGGAATCGGCAAATGCAAAGAGGGAGTTAATCGCATGACAAGTCTGTGGCAGGACGTCCGCTACGCGGCAAGGATGTTGTTGAAAAACCCCGGCATCTCGATCATCGTGGTGATTGCGCTCGCGCTGGGCATCGGCGCGAACAGCGCGATCTTCAGCGTAGTAAACGCCGTGCTGCTGCGGCCGTTGCCGTACGAAGACTCGGACCGGCTTGTGTTCTTGAACGAAAAGAGTGCCGTGATGGACGAGATGTCGATCTCGTATCCGAATTACCTCGATTGGCGTTCGATGACCCAAACGTTCGAAAAGATCGGAGTCTGCAATCGCGGGAGCTACAACCTGACGGGTGCAGGCGAAGCAGAACGAATCGTTACCGGCCAGTGCTCGGCGGATCTGTTTGCCGCGTTGAAAGTCAACGCGCTTCACGGGCGCGTGTACACGAACGACGAAGACAAACCGGGTGGCGCGGCGGTCGTCGTTCTAAGTTATCCCCTCTGGCAGCGACGTTTCGGTGGACAGACGAGCATCGTGAACCAGTCGCTGACGCTCAACGGCAAGAGCTATCAGGTGATCGGTATCATGCCTGAATCGTACGCGTATCCATCTCGAGCTGAGATGTGGGTGCCGGTGGGCCAACTGTCGGACCAGCCGAGTTGGAAAGAGCGAGGCAATCATCCGGGCCTTTACGGTGTCGGCCGTCTGAAACCTGGGGTGACGTTCGATCAGGCGCAGGCCGATATGAACACAATCGGCGCAAATCTCGAGAAGCAGTATCCCGATTCGAACAGCGGCACTCAACCGAGATTGCGCCCGATGCTGGAAGTATTCGTAGGAGACGTGCGCCGCGGGTTGTGGGTGATCTTTGGTGCGGTCGCGTTTGTGCTGTTGATCGCCTGCGCGAACATTGCAAACCTGCTTTTGGCGCGAGCAACGGCGCGAAGGAAAGAGATGGCGGTTCGCACCGCTGTCGGCGCCAGTCGTTGGCGACTTGCTCGTCAGTTGCTGACGGAAAGCATTTTGCTTTCGCTGATTGGCGGTGGCATGGGATTGGCATTCGCCCACTGGGGCGTGAAATTGATCCTTTACATGAGTCCGACCGCGATCCCTCGAGCGCGTGAGATCGGACTCGATTGGACCGTGCTCGCGTTTACGGCGGGCATTTCTGTGTTGACAGGCCTGCTCTTCGGTCTGTTGCCCGCGGTCCAGGCCGGCGACATCGACGTCCACGAAACGCTGAAAGAGAGCGGCCGAGGAACGAGTAGCCGTCAGTGGTTGCGTAGCTCGCTGGTCGTTGGTGAAGTCGCAACGACGCTCGTGCTGTTGATTGCCGCGGGGTTGATGATTCGTAGTTTTTATCTGTTGCAGAAAGTCAATCCGGGCTTCTCGCATGAACAACTCACGACCTTCAGCGTCTCCTTGCCGGAAAAGAAATACAAGACGGTTGAGTCCAGCGCTGCGTTCTACAACCGACTGCTCGAGAATATTCGTGCGCTTCCGGGTGTCGAATCAGTGGCGGCCGCTTCGGGACTGCCGCTGGGAAACAACGGGTGGCAAATGGGCTTCAGGATTGACGGACGGCCCGAGCCGAAACCCGAGGAAATTCCCCTGATGGAGACATGTCTAGTCACGCCGGATTACTTCAAGGCGATGAACATTCCGGTGTTGCGAGGCCGTGTGTTTACGGACAGTGACAACCGGTCGCATCTGGCGGGACAGGATCTCAGTAAGCTCAACGAAGAGGAGCTCTTCATCAAGGGCGGAAACAAGATCGTCATCGACGAAGAATTCGCGAAACGATATTGGCCCAACGAAGACCCCATCGGCCAACGCCTCGTTTTCGGCAATCGTGAGCAACCGCGAAAGCTGGAGATCATAGGCGTAGTAGGCAGAGTGAAGATGGAGAGTCTCAATCAGAATAATGATTACGTGCAGGGATACTATGCGTTCCCGCAGTTACCCGCCAACGACATGACCGTGATCATCAAAGGCGCTTCGAACCCCAACCAATTGATCGGTTCAGTGCGGGCGGCGATAAAAGAGATCGATCCCGATCAGCCGATCTTCGGCATCCGGACTATGGATGAAATCCGCGGGGAATCAGTGCAGAACGAACGTTTGAACCTGACGCTGTTGAGCCTGTTTGCGGGAATCGCGTTGGTGCTGGCGATCGTCGGTATTTACGGTGTGATGTCGTATTCGGTGACGCAACGGACGCACGAGATCGGCATTCGCATGGCTATCGGTGCGCGCCCGCGCGACGTGTTCACGATGATCCTGGGCCATGGGATGAAACTCGCGCTGATCGGTGTCGGCATTGGTCTGGTGGGAGCGTTTGCACTTACGCGACTGATGGCGTCGATGCTGTTTGGCGTCGCCCCGACCGATGCGACGACGTATGGCGCTATCGCTGCGCTGCTGATTGGAGTGTCGCTGCTGGCTTGTTACTTGCCGGGTCGACGGGCGACGAAAGTCGAACCCACGATCTCTCTGCGTTACGAGTGATTTATGGAATCCGTTTTTAAAGACATTAGCTACGGACTGCGCAGTCTGTTGAAACACAAGACGTTCACCGTGATCGCGATCGTGACGCTCGCGCTGGGCATCGGCGCGAATGCCGCGATCTTTACCGTCGTGAACGCCGTGGTCTTGCGGCCTTTGCCGTACCACGATTCCGAACAGTTGGCGATGCTTTGGACCACCAAAGACGCGAACCAGGAGCAGTCGTTTTCGTTCGGCGATTACAACGATTTGAAGTCGCAGGCGCAGTCGTTCAGTGCGCTTGGCGCGGCGTCCCCGTTGTGGAACTTTGTGTTGTCCGGCGACGGTGAACCTGAACCGATCCAGGGAATGTACGTTTCCGCGAACCTGCTCGAGTTGTTGAAAGTCGCGCCGGAAAAAGGACGCGGGTTCACTGCCGATGAAGATCGCACTGGTGGACCACCGGTCGTAATCATCAGTCGTGGTTTGTGGGAACGACGCCTGGGCGGCGATCCGAATGCGGTTGGCAAGACGATGTCGATCAGCGGCACGACCGCGACCATCGTCGGCATCATGCCCGCGCAGTTTCAGTTTCTCGATCCGGCGGCGGAACTCTGGATGCCGCTGGCGCAAAACCAGTTTGCGTCGAGTGCGCGGCAGGTGCGTTTGCTTTCGGTTGTCGGCAGGTTGAACGATGGTGTTCAGGCGAGCGCAGCGAATGCAGAGCTTGCGGGCATCGCGAAGCGTTTGGAAACCGCGTATCCGGATTCGAATACGGGCGTCGGCGTGCGTTTGGTGCCGCTGCACGCGCAGGTCACCGGGAAAGTGCGGCCCGCGTTGTTGCTGTTGTTTGGCGCGGTGGGCCTGGTGCTGTTGATTGCGTGCGCGAACATCATCAACCTGATGCTGGTGCGCAGTGCCGCGCGTCATCGTGAGATCGCGGTGCGTACGGCGCTCGGCGCGGGTCGGTTGCGACTGCTCCGTCAACTGCTTACCGAAAGCATCACGTTGTCGGTGCTCGGTGGCGCGGCCGGAATTTTGGTCGGCTCGTGGGGCGTCAATGCGTTGCTGGCGCTGAATCCGATTCCGCTTCCTCGTTACAACCAGATCAGCGTTGACTGGACCGTGCTCGCGTTTGCCTTAGGCGCATCTGTCGTGACCGGCATCGTGTTTGGACTCGCGCCGGCGTGGCAATCGCTGCGCGTCGATCTCAACTCGGCGTTGAAGGAAGGTGGACGCGGGGCGGTTGCTGACTCGGGTCAACGGAGATTGAGCCGGTTGCTCGTGATTACAGAGATGGCGATGGCGATGGTCCTGTTGATCGGCGCCGGACTGTTGCTGCGCAGCTTCGCGCATCTGCTCGACGTGAAACCGGGCTTTACGACCGAGAACCTTCTGACGATGCAGATCGGATTGCCGAACGCGTCGTATCAGGAACCGCAGAAGCGCGCCGCGTTCTTTCAGCAACTCGAAACGAGTTTGCGTGGAGCGCCGGAAGTGGCGTCGGTCGGGATCGTTACGCGGCTGCCGCTGATGAGCTCGATGAATAACATTACATCGTTTCTCGCGATCGAAGGCCGTGAGGTGCCGGCCGGCGAACGGCCCGAGATCGACTTCCGTCGCGCCAGCACCTCGTATTTTCAGACGATGGGCATACCGCTGCTTTCCGGCCGGCTCGTGACGGAACAGGACGTGACGAACAACTCGCGTTTCGTGCTCATTAATGAAGCGATGGCGAAGCGTTTCTGGCCGGGTGAAGATCCGATCGGAAAACGGATCAGCACGATCGTGTCGAGCGGTCAGCAGATACCATGGCAGACGATCGTCGGCGTCGTTGGAAACGTTCGACACATGGGTCTGGATATCGAGCCGCGTCCGGAAATCTACTATCACACGAACACGCAGCCGCCGTTTGGTCCAGTCGTCGTCATTCGCACGACTTCCGATCCGAAACGTTTGATTTCGATCGTGCGTGCTAAGATCCGCGAGCTCGATCGAGATGTGCCCGTTTCGAACGTGAACACGATGGAACAGCTCGTGGCGCAGTCCGTGGCCCAACGTCGTTTTGGTATGTTTCTGCTGGGGATCTTTGCTTTACTCGCGTTGGTGCTGGCGGCGATCGGGATTTATGGCGTCGTGAGTTATTCGGTGACGCAACGCACGCAGGAGATTGGCGTGCGCATGGCGTTGGGCGCAAGTGCGTCGGACGTGATGAAGATGGTGCTGAGAAATGGCATGACCCTGGCCCTGGTTGGTGTTGGACTCGGGCTCGTGGGCGCGTTGGGGTTGACTCGGTTGATGTCGCGGCTGTTGTTCGAAGTGACTCCGACCGACCTCACCACTTTCGCGCTTGTTTCGGCAGGTTTGATTGTAGTGGCGTTGCTCGCTTGCTACCTCCCGGCCCGCCGCGCAATGAAAGTCGATCCACTCGAAGCGTTGCGATACGAGTGATCGGGTCTTGGATCTTAGAGCTTTGTACTTTGTTCGCTAGTTTCATCGGCCGCTTTGAAGTCTAAGTCGCCCTGCGAACAAAGCTCAAAGAACAAAGCTCAAAGATCCAAGACCAAAAAACCAGAGCGTATTTCGCAATTCGACCCCTTTCAATTATCTTAATCCTATGCCTCGAATCCTGATCGCTGACGATCAGGCCGACGTCCTGGCCGCGTTGAGCCTGCTACTCAAGGGTGAGCGCTTTCAAATTGAGAGCGCCTCGTCGCCTGAGGGCGTGCTCAAAACAATCGACTCTCAGGAACTCGACGTCGTCCTCATCGATCTCAACTACGCGCGTGACACAACTTCCGGCAGCGAAGGCCTGGATCTTCTAAGTCGTATTCGCGCCGCCGATCCGACGTTGCCGGTGGTCGTGATGACCGCGTGGGGCAGCGTCGATCTCGCGGTTGAAGCAATGCGACGCGGTGCCCGCGACTTCATTCAAAAACCCTGGGACAACGCTCGTCTGATCGCCGTGTTGCGAACGCAGGTGGAACTCGCGGAAGCTTTGCGGCGTGGACGTAAACTCGAAGCCGAAAACCTCGCGCTGCGCGACAGTGTGTCGGAATCGACGAGCGACATACCGCAGGTCGTTTGCGAGTCGCCGGCGATGAAGGCAGTTTTGAATCTTGTCGAACGTATTGGACCAGCGGACGCGAACGTGCTGATCACCGGCGAGAACGGGACGGGCAAGGAAGTGATCACACGCGTGCTGCACTCGATTTCCTCCCGTCGTTCAAAGCCTTTGATTTCTCTCAATGCCGGCGCGCTGGCTGAAGGTGTTTTCGAAAGCGAACTGTTTGGTCACGTGCGTGGTGCGTTTACGGATGCGAAAAGCGATCGCGTGGGGCGTTTCGAACTCGCGGACGGCGGTACGCTGTTTCTCGACGAGATAGGAAACGTGCCGCTGAATTTGCAGCCGAAGTTGTTGCGGGTGCTCGAAACGGGAGAGTTTGAGCGCGTTGGATCGTCGAAGACGCAGAAGGTGAATGTGCGATTGCTGTCGGCG
Source organism: Pyrinomonadaceae bacterium (assembly GCA_025923035.1). Taxonomy (GTDB): domain Bacteria; phylum Acidobacteriota; class Blastocatellia; order Pyrinomonadales; family Pyrinomonadaceae; genus PSRF01. The sequence goes on from JAICGQ010000199.1 coordinate 6,667, forward strand.
ACGAATGCCGATCTGCATGCGGACGTCGCGCAGGGACGTTTTCGACAGGACCTGCTGTTTCGTCTAAACACGGTCGAGATCAAGCTGCCGCCGCTGCGCGAACGCGGCGAAGATATTCCGATACTCGCAGAGCATTTTTTGAAAGTGCATCGCGAGCGTTATCGCCGTCCGATCATGGGCTTCACGCCGGAAGCGCTCGATGCGCTGCGGCAACATTCATGGCCCGGCAACGTGCGTGAGCTGGACCACGTGATCGAGCGCGCGGTGTTGATGAGTACGGGACAGATCGTGACGGCTTTCGATCTGGCGTTGGAGGCGACGCCGGATGCGCGGCTGTCGGCACAACTGGAAGAGATGAGTCTTGAAGACGCCGAGCGGTTGCTGATCAAGAAGGCGCTGGCGCGGTATGAAGGTAACGCGAATCGCGCGGCGGAAGCGCTGGGGCTGAGCCGCAGTGCGCTGTATCGCCGGTTACAGAAGTACAATCTTTCGTAAAGTTTGTGCTTTGATCTTTGTGCTTGGTATCTTGAACTTAGCTTGAGGTTACTACAAAGCACTAAGTTCAAAGCACAAAGCACAAAACACGTGAGTACGCCCGTCAAGCCTCCACCAAAACATCCTTCGCCATGGGCGTCCCTTGATCCGGCACTCACGCGCAGCGGTCTGAGATTCGAGCGGAGGATCACGATTCTCGCGCTCGCTGCCGGATTCCCTGCGGTTGCGTTGTGTGCGTTTCTGCTTTGGTACGACGGCTATTCCGCGCAGGTTCAATGGACCATCGATCTGTTTCTCGTGCTCCTCTGGCTCGGGATTGGGTTCAACCTCAAGAGTCGTATCGTCCGGCCCCTGCAAACACTTTCGAACATTCTCGCTGCGATTCGCGAAGGCGACTATTCGATTCGCGGGCGTCGTGCCTTGACTGGTGACGCGCTCGGCGAAGTCATGCTCGAAGTGAACGACCTGGGCAAGACGTTGCGCGAACAACGTCTCGGGGCGATGGAAGCGACTGCGTTGTTGCGCACGGTGATGGCTGAGATCGACGTTGCGGTGTTTGCTTTCGACGGCGATCACCGGCTGCGTCTCGCGAATCGCGCCGGTGAAAAATTGTTGGCCCAACCGGCGACGCGCTTGTTGGACCGTACGGCTGATGAGTTGGGACTGTTGGAATGTTTGAACTGGCCCGCGGGTGGACCGCCGCAGACGATGCAGATGGTGTTTCCGGGCGGCGTGGGACGTTGGGACATCCGGCGCAGCGCGTATCGCGAAGGCGGACAGCAGCTGCAGTTGCTCGTGTTGACCGATTTGAGTCAAACGCTGCGTGAAGAAGAGCGCACTGCGTGGCAGCGACTCTTGCGTGTGCTTGGCCACGAGCTCAACAACTCGCTGGCGCCGATCAAGTCGGTGGCTGGAAGTCTCGCTGATTTGCTCCGTCGAGAACCTGAGCCTGCCGACTGGCGTGAAGATATGCACCGCGGGCTTGCGGTGATCTCGTCGCGAGCGGATTCGCTGGCGCGTTTTATTGAGTCGTATTCTAAACTGGCGCGTCTGCCGCCGCCGCGGCTCGAGCCGTTGAAGATCGGAACGCTGGTGTCGCGAGTGGCGAGTCTGGAGACTCGTCTCCCGGTGAATGTTGTTTCCGGACCGGAGCTGGTGGTGCGCGGGGATGATGTGCAGTTGGAGCAGTTGCTGATCAATCTTGTGCGCAATGCGGTTGATGCGTCGATGGAGACGAATGGTCGCGTTGAGGTTGGGTGGCAGCAGAAGAATGGGCACGTTGAAGTTTGGATCCGCGATGAAGGGCCGGGGCTGGCGAGTACGGCGAACCTGTTTGTGCCGTTCTTTACGACGAAGGCACAGGGATCGGGGATTGGGTTGGTGTTGTCGCGGCAGATTGCGGAAGCGCATGGTGGGACGTTGACGTTGGAGAACCGGCAGCAGTTACGTGGGTGCGAAGCTCGTTTGAGATTACCGTTATGACTTTAGCTGTGTTGAAAACCATTTCCTGTTTGTTGTTGATCGCGTTCGTGCAAACGAGCTCGTTCGAAGTTGAGAATCGAGCTTGGCGCGCTGAACGGGATAAAGAGCTGCGCGCCGAGGATGGATGGCTCACGGTGGCGGGATTGTTCTGGTTGAAAGAAGGCAGCAACAGTTTCGGTACCGGGAAGGGGATGAATATCGTTCTGCCTGATGGGTCGGCGCCGGAGCAGATTGGGACGCTCGCTCTGGTTGGTGGAGTGGTGACGTTGAAGGTTGCTGGCGGCGTGAAGGTGAACGATGTACGCGGCAATGCGGTTGAGAGTTATGAGATGCGTTTTGATGGTGAAGATCCGCCGGGGCCGTTTCGCGTGGGATCGTTGACGTTGAGTGTGATTAAGCGTGGGGAGCGTTATGGGTTGC